>CAYWMW010000073.1:0-14956 GCA_964458975.1 uncultured Lewinella sp.
AAAACTATCACGTCGGAGATTATAACTTGTTCTGGGTCAATATCCGGGAAAATGCCGTAGAGCGGATGGAAGCGTTTGTGGAATGATTGTAAACGCTTTGCGATAGCAATCTTTTAATAACCGAAGATCTCAAAGTCTTTAGCATAGATGCTCGTTACGGCCGCCGACAGTTCGTTATCGTAGTATTCTGAAAAGTGATCGTGGCGAGTAGCATTGAAGTGTTCCAGCTCTGGTGCCGGGAGGTTAAGATGCGCACAGGCTTTTGCAAAATCAGCATTGAAGTTTTCGAATTTGCCGACAAAATCCATCATTACCTTGTTTTGGTCATCACAGAGGAATTTGTGCTGAGGGGTGAAGAGGATGGAACTGGTGTTTCTTTCCTGTTTTAGTATGCCTTTCAATTTTTCTGTAGTGTTCTTCTTGAACGTCCGACTTTTTCGATTCATGTAGAAACCGAATGAGACAAAGCGGTCAAACGGATTTCGGACGAAGGCGAATTTATAGTAGCTGTTCCATACGTTCTCGGGCAATGCTGCTTGTGCTTGGAGGGCTGTCAGGTGACCGTGGTTAACGGTGTTTAGTGCAGGGAGCGAAAGGGACTTGTTTACGTATAGCCCCACTTGTTCCTCGTCCTCTTCTCCCAGCAGAGGGCGCAACGCAAAACGTACGGCGTGGGTAGCTGTTTTGGGTACGGCAAAGAAGATGAATTTATGCCGATGGGAGAGGATCATACAGTTACGTTGGAAAATGAAATGTTACTTAATGCCGCTTAGTACTAACATAGCGTCTCGCAAAAGAATTTGCTGGGTATCAAGCACCGCCGAAATTTTGGGGTGCCAGTCGTTTTGGATTGCTTTTCTAACAGCTTTCAGTTCGGACTTGTTTTTAGCCTCTTGCTTCGCGGCGGCAAGTGCCATTATCTTTCGCCCTATGATGGGGTAAAGCAACTTTTTTTGTTCAGGGCGTAATAAAGCGAGGCTGTCCGAACTAAAAAAACGAACATCCATCAGAGCAATTCTTTTGTTGATGACAATATCGACCGAATCGGTAAAGACAATAGTTTCAGTAGTTGTCGACAGGTTCTCTGTTGTTGTTTGACAGGCAAAGAATGAAAAGGATAGTATCAGGATGAAGCTTCGAAAATACATGTTAAAAGAGAGAGTTAGATGGTTCTTGGAACGGGACTTAGGAACGCCAAATCAATAACTGTCCTGATTGAAGCGCAGGAATCGTGGTGCTGATCGAATAGCTCGAAATCCAGCATAGCCATAGCTACGGTGGTTTTCGGGATATGAAGAGCAGCGCCACGAGACCAAGCTGCAAATCGGACAGTTATTGATTTGGCGTTCCTTATTTCCCCCAGTACTCAAAAATGAGGTGAATTCGAGCCTCGTCGCCTTCGTTTTCCACGAAGTGAACTTTGCGGTTGTTTACCTCATAAGCATGTCCTTCTTCAAAATAATAATTTTTCGGGTTGATGAAGAATTTCACACCTGGGTTTGTTTGAATGGGAATATGAATCTTATGCGGAAAGATCGCCGCTTTTTTACCGTCTTTATGAGCATCAATGGCACCCTTCGGAGCAAGTTTGGCAAGCATGATACGGGAGAACACACCTTGTTCGTAGCCGTAAGGCTCTACTGCTTTTTCCAATAAAGGTAGTAAGCGATCTTTCCACTCTTCCCAAATCGGCATGGTATTTGATTTGGTGTAGTCTTTAAAGCTATCTACGAACTTAAATACGATGTGCTCCGTTTGCTTGAACTCAACGAATTTATTAGGCTTCGCGGCATCGTTCTCTGTCCAGACTGAAGGAGGTATTGCTAAAATGTCTTCCCGAACGGCAGAAATGTCAATCGGCCCCAACTCCCGCATTGATTTGGTTTTGTTGGGGTTAAACAGCGGTAGGTTTTCAGGAGTAACTCCCTTATGTATGTCTAGCATGGGATGTCTTTAAGTGTCTTAATTACTTAATATTAAGCCCCTCTCCTGATAGCGCTTAGTTGGAGAGCTCTTAAAGGGGAGGGGCCTAGAAGTATAGCTGTTTATCCAAACGTATACCGTAGCTGCCTAAACCGGCGTTTACTGCTTTACGAAGCGCCGTACGAGTACTTCGTCCCGCAATTGAACGCGGGCAAGGTAGGTGCCAGTAGGCAAACTCCCCACTTCCATACGGTATTCATTTGAGCCACTTACCCCTTCGAAGGTTGAGGTAGATAGTTGCTTTCCTGCCATGTCCGTGATGAAAACCTGAACATTTTCAGCGTCGGGCAAGACAAAGTTCAGGGTCAGTTCGCTGGTAGCTACTGGATTTGGGGAAACCAACAATGCGGAAACATTTTGATCCACGTTGACGGATACTGCATCCGTAAGTTCTACGGTGCCGTCAAAATCTACCTGCGCGAGGCGGTAGAGAGATGCGCCGATGAGTGGGGCTTCGTCTACAAAGGCGTAGCTATGGTCCTCGTTTGTGGTGCCGTTACCTTCCACGAACCCAATAGATTCCCAGCTTTGACCGTTGGCACTACGCTGAATGTGGTAGCCTTGGTTGTCTAGTTCGGCGGCGGTAGTCCATTTAATGGCTACTTTCCCTTTTTCTTCTTCAGCGGTTAATGTAGTAAGCTGAACGGGCAAAGTAGTACCGATTGCACCTACGATGATGCCCACACCAGGTTCGGATTCATAGGCGAAGTCTTTTATTGTAAGCGTAACACCAGCTCCAGGCGTAGGATAAGAGTAAGAGTATTGAATCCACCCGTAATGTGTGGCTCCCGAAATATTAAATGCGAGTCCCATGTAAATAGAAGGGGCGGACGAACCTGGAGGAACTAGCCGTGCAATAAAGGAGGTAGCGTTAGGGCTAAGGCTAGAGGAGGGGCCAAAGGTACTGCCAGCGACCACGGGGCCAATTGAATTTTGATTAGCGCCTAATCTATCCTGCCGGGTAGTAGCATAATAGTATATGTAGGCAGAAGCCTTGAAGTCGTTTGTTCCGTCACCATCTATATCCTGATCGGGAGTCGATATAGTAGCTCTACCTGCAGTAATCGTCACGTCAGCAATGTCTGTATAGATTACTTCGGCTTTCAGGTTTGAACTACCAGGTAATAAGAGCACTCCGCTGGTGAGAAGGCCGTAGTTGGTGAGCTTGCGCTTCAGGGATGGGGACAAAGTAGTGATGGGCATCTTTTTGTGTTTGAGATTTGATAAGAGAGGGGGGGGTAAAGTCGAAGAGACCGTTTTTTAAGCCATTTTTGCACCTGCGTTCGCGCCCAAATCGGTTAGTTTACCTGGCGCGCACGCAGGTGCAAAGGAGGTTAAAGAATAAAACTTCACTATTTATCTCATCCCTAAGTGGTTAAAGACTAAAGGAGTGTTGCGTACTTGTGAACGTAGATTAAGTGCAAACTTACTAAATATACTCTAGAATTGGAATTTTACTCCTTGTTTTTAGGAATGGTTCAACTCAGGGGCGATTATTGCTTTAGCCGCTTCAGTGTCCAGAGGGAAATTTAAAAACGACGAGAGAGCCTCAATAGCTTCGTCGGGCGACTTCAGTATCTCTTGGTAGTTGAACGACATCATCTCCAAGTTAGAGCGATTGTGTGCTTTCTCTTTTGCGCTGAGTGACTGTTTAAGTAATCTATTTTTTTTGCTAAGTGGGAAACTCACTACTGATTCTCCCCTCATGTCGGCCAGCATTTTCTGCTGAGAATGTAGCACGTGATCGAGGTCACGCTCCATAAAAATCACCTTACACTTGTACTTTAATGGGATGGCGTGGAGTAGTGGCGCGACCACCTTTACCGCCTTGCCTCCAGCCTCTTCCAGCCAGTCTTTGTCGCGTAGTGTATTCTTCACTGGGGTATATTCCCAGTATCCTTTTGGGTTGTGTTTGTCGGCGGTCCGTTCACCATCCGTAAGTACCCTTAAGCCTCCGGCGTCCAAGATCTGCATCATCATTGAGGTGCCGGAACGCGGTAGGCCGCTCACTACGACGATCTCTTCCTGATTAAAGTGACGAAGCATTTCTACGTAGGGTTCAGCTTTCTTTGGTTGTTCGAGGTGATCGCGGAAAATCCTGATCAGCTTTGAGGTGGCGCGGTTGAAGTTCGGCCGCTGATGAATGGCTATTTCAAAGGCCCGGGCAGCGTCTTCATATTGCGCTAGTTTAAACAGTGCCATCCCTAATTGGTAGTGAGCATTAGGGTTGAAGAACTCCATGTTTATTGCGGAAAGCGCATATTCCGCAGCTTTGTCAAACACGTTCTGCTTGAAATAAGACCGGCCCAGGCCAGAAGTAGCACTAATATCTTGAGGATTCAATTGGATCAGTTCAAGATATATGTTGGTTGCTTCTTCGTAGCGCAGTAATTTCATCAAATTTGTGGCACGGTAGTGTAACAAACCGGGTGATCGGTGTTTAGCGAGAAGTGCTTCAGTTTTTGCTTCGGTGGCAACCAAGTCGTCCGTTGCGGCTAAAATGCGTAATTCTAGTGCTTCGAATTCGTCCTGTTTAACCTTCATGCCGTACTTCTTAAAGTTAGAAAATACGTTGCGCGCTTTGTTTACATTATCCGTGATACAGTAGTAATCAATCAGCCTTTTATTGATCCGATGATCGGAGAGGTCTTCCTCATAGATCGTCTCCAGCAAATCAATGGCCTCCTCGTATCTGCCCTTTGAAGCCAGTACCAGCGCGAGGTTATAATTGCATTCTTTGGTTACCTGAAAGAGTTGTTCTTCCTCGTCTTCCGCAAGAGCTTCCAAGTAGCCTAGATCAACCAAATCTTGAAGACTTTCTTTGGTCTCCAAAGGAGAATCCCTTACGGCGGGTAAGTGCTCGTAGAACTCACCATCTACGTCTTCCCACGAAGGAATTTTTTTCAAGGAGAGCGGCGTATCGAAGGCGGTTTGTAGCACCTTTCCTTCCATATCTTCTCCAATGGCTTCGCCAAGATGCGCTAGTAGTGTCGGTGTTACGTCGAGCAAGCTTGCACCATGAACCAGTTGGTCTTGCTTTATCCCTGGCCCCTTCATGCAGAATACGCCCATCGGATTATGCTCATGGGCAATGCCCGCGGGCTCGTTCGGAATAGACGGTAGCCGACGGTGATCAGAGTAGAAGCCGTGATCGGAGAGCAGAATTACCGTTGTGTCCTCCCCAGCTAGTTCTAGTAGACGGCCCAGCATCATATCGTGAAAACGATAAGCTGCCGTAACGATCCGCTTGTAGTAATGGTAATGGGTTTCGTTTATGTGCGGCTGCCGGGGCGGATGGTACTTCATAAACAGGTGCGAAAGCCGATCAATGCCTTCAAAATACACACCCGTCACGTCCCAATCCGTATGCTGCATTAGGTGAGTCGTCGTGGCCTGAATTGTAGTGGAATGGGCGATCTGAATCGCTAACCTATTCAGTAGGTCATTATGAAAATTTGTCTTTTCTTCCGTCTTTTCTTCATCCATCTTAATTCCGCCCAGATTGCGGATGAACGCTTCTGCGTGCCTACGATCAAGTTCGGATGGGGCTACGCGTAGCGCTTTTAGCTCCTCGTACATGGAGATTGGGAACACACTCCCTTCCGGAATCTCTTCTTTTTCCGTTTTATGGAAATGGTTGGATACCATTACTCCGTTCACGGGCTCAGCGGGGTGGGAAGGCCACCAACCAACGATATTGGTTTTGTAGCCCAAGTACCCAAGAATGTTCCAGAAGGTTCGGCACTTTCGAGAGGTACTCTGTACCGGACGAATCTTGCCCGTATCCGGCTGAGGCTCCACGAAGTTGAGGATGCCATGCTGATCGGCATGCTTACCCGTAGCGATCGAGGTCCATAGCATAGGAGAAAATGGCGGGTCGAGCGTTCGGATGTTGCCCATTACTCCTTTCCCAATAAGGGAGTTTAGGGCGGGAAGTTGCCCCCGTTCCAACATTGGCTTGATGACATCCCAGTCCGCAGCATCCCAGCCTACGATCAGGGTTTTCTTTTTGTCTCGTTTTGTTTTTTTAGTGACGGGTATCTGAAGCTGGTCCGGAAACTTGCCGGTCCGGGTTAATTCGCGCGTAAGCTTAACGCCGATGTCACCCAGAGCCAGTAGGCCTAGTGAGTGCTCTTTGATTTGTCCGTTCATTTCATAATTTTAACTGGACAAATCTAGGCAATATTACTATTACCACCCACCAGATATATTTAAAAATCCATCCCCAAACTAAGGTGCAGCTTCCCTTCCCCCCGAATGCCCGTCTCCACGCCCCAGCCATAATCGGCCCGGATGAAGTAGCCGAACACTGTAGTCCGCGCACCGAAGCCGTAGCCATAGATGATCGGATCACGAAAACGACGAACGCGCACCGTCACGGGCACGGTACCCGCACCAATAGTATTGGGGTCTGGGTACGTGGTAATGTTGACCGGATTGTCTTCGTCGAACGGGTCTCTACCAGACCACGCGGTGCCAATGTCGAAGAAAGAAATCAGCTGAAAATCGCGCAGTAGCTTAGAGCGCAGGTTACGGAAGAGATAGTTGAAGACGGGGATCCGTACTTCAGCATTGGTCAGTAAGTAGGTACCACCGTTACGAATGTTGGTATCAAAGCCGCGCAGGGGGTTGGCCAGGTCTTGCCACACGAAATCTCCTGAGGTTGGTGTGGGGATGCCCTCGTTGAACCGGTTCAGCAGGCTATTATCTGCCCCACCGAGGTAGTACAGCAGCTTTTGCTGACCAAAATTGGTGGACCCCGCCATTCTTACGGCCAGGATGCTTCGTTTGTCCAGCCGCTGGTAATGACGGACATCAAAACCAGCTACACCCAGGAAGCCAGGCTCAAAGCCCGTTTCTCCGCCTTCGGAGCCGAAGCTGACGTTGAAGCTTTTATAGAAGTCAGCGTAGACTTTATACCGGGTTCCCATTCTCAGGTTGGTGGCCAGGTTTAAGGTGTTGTCAAAAACGTATTCTAGCCTTGCACCAATACGGGCCTCGTTTTCAGGTCGGGTTTGCAGGGCGGCCAGTTCCGTTGGCAGGGTCTGTACCCGATCCCGACGAACGGTCGCCGTTGCCCGCAAGGAACGGAAGACATCCAGGGGGTAACGAACACCGTACTGCGCCAGTAGCGTATTTTCTTCCACCAGGCGCGGGGCATTGGGCCGAAGTGCATCAAAAAAGCCAGATTCCAGTCTTCGGTTACGGCGGTATACGGAGGCAATCTTATCCAGCCGGTTTTTTCGATTGGTGGCGGTCAGGAAGTATTCCGTACCGTTGAAGGTAGTAGGGACGCGAAGCCCTCCTTCAATGGTATAATCTTCAAAAAGGTCAATCACGTTGCCCTTAAACAGAATGCCCAGTGGCTGGCGGGTAAAACCGGTTGGGTTGGCGGCGAAGTTGTTGAGGCCCGCGAAGAGTGGGTCGTTGTCGGCTTCCGTCTTCACGTAGTTCACCCGGAAGGTGAGGCGGTAGGGCTTGATCTTTGCGCTAATGAATTTATAGTTGCGGTTCAGCTCCGCAACGGGGCGTTCTCCCCGGAGTAAGCCTTTAGATTTCCGGCGGGCGCGAGGTGCCTTGGTAACCACCGTCAGGTTAGGGCGGGTCCCGGTTGAATCCGGACCAGCGGGGCTAATCGGTGTATCCGCAGTAGCAGGGTCCTGCTCCAGAATATTCTGGGGTTTTGACTGTGGAGGGTCCACGAAATCGTCGAAGCGGGTCTGGAAAATATAAGCGTCCTCATCGGCGGGGCTAACGGGCGCTTCAGCACTGGCTTTGTTCGGGGCGATTAGACCGGGAGTCGATGTCGTTCCCGGCCGGGTAAATACGGGAACCGCCTGCCCGGTCGCCTGATAGCTGCGCACCCGGAAGTTCGTGGGCACGATGCTTACGTTCAAGGTCGTGTCAAAGTCGAACGTACGAATCAACTGGTTTCCTCCGGCCAGGTAGAGCGCCACACCGCGGGGGAGCTTCCCGCTGGCGTCCTGTATCGTAATGTTGCTGTTGCCGTTGGTTACAGCCTCCACCACGGCGCGCTCCTTAATGACGGGGAAGACGACGACGGAGTCGATCAGGGCGGTATCTAGTTTCTCCAGCGTGCTGTCGGCATGAAGGGTTATTTCGTCTCCGGTAGAGAGGTAAACCGTTTGCTCGTAGTGGTCCAGGTAGTCTTCAAGGTGGGCCTGGTAGCGGTTCACGATGCCGCTCACGTCGGAGAGGAAGCTGAAGTGGTCCCCATCAATCGGTACCGGCTGGCGTTCGTTGCCGAGCGGTGTGTCGGAGATGCGCACCAGTTCGCCGGATTTAGCGTCCAGGTCGTAGTAAAACAGATCATAGTCCCGGATGGGGAGTATGGTATCCAGTTTGGCGGGCACCAGTTTGGTGTCTACCCGGTTACTGGCGAAGACGACGCCCCTGCGGCCACGGATGTTGACGGGCATCGCATCCAGATCATCCCAGAAATCATTGGTGATCTGGCGGACCTGCTGCACCTTCGGGGTGTAATAGTAAAGATCGGTATGGCCTTTTGATGAAGCGGAGAGGATCATGTTCCCGGGGTCTTGATAGGCCATGCTGAAGACCCGGTCAAAAACGGTGGTCAGTATTTCCGTCGCCTCTTCGCCGGAGTTCAGGTCGCGGCGCAGCAGTTTTGGCTTGTCCCGAAATTCATAGAGAATGGCCAGTTCCTGGTTGCTCGGTGAAAAGTCGAGCAGTGGGTAGTTGTAGTCAGTAGCCTGCAATAAGTTACGTTGGCCGCCCTTAAAGACCACTTCCCGCTCTCCGGTACGGAGGTTTTGCAGGTAGACTTTGTAACGGCCAATCTCGTTGAGTACGTAGGCTACGTTCTTTCCGTCGGGGCTGATCTTTAGCTGCGTCACCGGAAGCTGGCGCTTGTTCTTAATGGCTACTTCCTTGCCGGTGGGCAAGGCCCGGCCGGTGGCTTCTTCGGCGTAGCGGGTTCGGTAAAATTCGCCCCAGTTGAAGAGGATATTGTCGTAGTTGCTGCCGAGTACGTACAGGAAACCATTTTCTACCGACCGGTTAATGCGCGTCAGGTAAAGCAGGTTAGAAACCGTTGGCTTACCGAAGCTCTCGGCCACGTAGTTCCAAAACGAATGGCCCGCCAGGCGTGGGTAAGCGGCAGCAAGCTCCCGGAAGTCTTCAAATTCTCCACTGGCGAGCAGCCGGCGCAGTTCGTCGTCGTTGGTCGTATTCCAGTCTTGGCCAAGGTAGCTCACCAGACCGTCTTTGAACCACGGCGGCAGGTTCAGGAGTACCGCGTTTTGCACCACCTCCTGCACCGTAGAGCCGTAGAGCATGTGCTCGATGTACACACTGGCCATCGCCTCGCGCACCTGCCGGCGGAGGTCCGAATGGTCGCCGTTGAAGTAAACAAAGGCTTTATTGCCAAGAAATTTGGTCTGGGTAGCAGAAATAAAACTGGCGCTCCGCCCCAGGTTCTGGTTGCCGGGCAGGGTAAAAACCTCTTCGCTGCCGATATTGCTTTGTTTCAGGTCCGTCACGTCGCGGTACACGATCAGTTGCACCTTCTCGTTCATCCGGTGCTCCAGCATTTTCTGGATGTAACCAAAATCATACTCCGCCATCTGCACAACAGATTGTCCGAGCCTACGGCCCTCTCCGTACCAGTAAGTAATGAAGTTGTCCGATTCGTACTGCTCCCAATTGTCGAAATCCTTATGGTACTGCACCCGGTTCTTGCCAAACTCCACCTGGGAGGTTTGGGCAAAAAGGCTTACGCTAAAGAAGGAAAGTAACAGGTACAGGGAAATACGCATCTCGAATTGTTTAGGGGCACTTGTGTTTCTTCCGCTTTTTTCCACGGCTCAGGCCGTGGAAAAAAGCGGAAGAAACACAAGCCTGCAAGCGTAACACTTGCCTTAATATAACGGTAAGATGCTTTGAAGGTTATGTTGCGCACACGCTTTGGGGCGAAATTATATTCGCTAATTAGACAAATAGGTAAGGTGCTGACACTTTATGAAGAGTAGTTAAACCGGAAAATCGTCTGGTGGCCCCGGAAATTCACCGCCTTCATGGTATTTTCCTGCTGATCCGAATGGGAAATTCAAGTCCCGGACTTGTTCATCACCTTCATACTCAGCCTGCATGATGATGTCTCGGTAATCATCAAAATTAGCGTTTAACCGAAGCTTATTTAAATCACCATTGGTGTTAAAAAGAACACAACGCTCAATCCTGAAGGTTTTGGAAGCCACATATTCACGCTTGCCGAGCTTAAGCAATAAGTCCATTGCCGCCAATCGTGCTTTGGGGGATTCGTACTCTAGGTTGATCTTTTCTACAATGTCCGGAGGTAGCATGCAGAGTGTCTGTTTACTCCGCCAAATACCCAGCCACCATCTCCTGCACCACATCCTTCAGGTACATGCCGCGCTCCTTGGCCTGTTCCTTCAGTGTAGCGAGGTGCTCCTTATTGAAGATCAGGGTTACGCGTTTGGTGTCGGGTGCTTTGGCGCCGCGTGGGCTGCGGTCTTCGTCGGCAACGGTGGAGCGGATGAGGAGGTCGAGGCCGGTTTTGCGGCGCCGTCGTGGTTTTTGGGGCGCGGCCGCAGGTGCCGGGGAGGTTGAAGGGCTTTGGTTTTCCCGCTCAAAACTGTCGCTCAGGAAGGCATCGAGATTGGCGGTGAAGCCCTTGCTCGAGAGCTTCTTGCGGGCCTTGGGGGTTTTGGTGGGTACGTCTACTTCAACGCTTTCTTCCTGGTGGTCGGGGGCCGGAGGCTCGGGCGCACGGACGGATTCGGTCTCGCCCCGGGTAGTGTCCGGAGTGGATGCTGGCTCTTCGAAGAGCCCGAATAAATCGTCGGTGAAGCGCTTTTTAGCCATGGCTAATGAGGTTATTTGGTGGTCTTACTCTTATCGGAACGTTCCCGCAGGTGGATTGGGTTTGCGGTGCGGTCAATAATTTCCTTGCATACCGCAAGATAGTCTTTTGCGCCGTTACTAGATCTTGCGTAGCCGAAGATGTCTTGCCGGCTGGCGGGAGCCTCCGCCAGGGCCACGTTGTCGCGGATGTACGTCTCGAACAACAGCGGGCCGAAGTACTTCTGGATGGTTTCCACTACGTCGCGGTTCAGCACCTTGCGGTGATCGTACATGGTGGCCAGCACGCCGCTTATGTGTAGCTCTTTATTGAGGCGAAGCTTCACCTTCTGGATCACCTGCTTGATCTTGGCCAGGCCCTGAAGCGCCAGAAACTCGGTCTGGAGCGGAATGATCACCTGCTGGCTACTCGTGAGGGCGTTCAGCGTGAGCAGGCCGAGGCTCGGCGGGCAGTCGATGATGATGAAGTCGTAGTCTTCCTGCACCCCGTCGAAGAGTTCGCGGAGGATGTACTCCCGGCCAGCTTCGTTGACGAGTTCCATCTCCGCGCTGGAGAGGTCCAGACTGGAGGTGATGACGTGGTAGTTCTCTCTGACCTCGAAGGGGGAAAGATCGCTCTCGCCCATCAAACTTTCGTAGATCGTGACGCTCTGCCGGGGGATGCCCAGGGAGAGCGAGAGGTTGGCCTGCGGGTCCAGGTCAATGAGGAGGACGCGCTTGCCCAACTCCACGAGTCCGGCGCCAATGTTGATGGCGCTCGTCGTTTTGCCGACGCCGCCTTTGTGGTTCAATAAGCTTATTACGGTTGCCATATAGGTTCAGGCTCAATTTTGGTGCAAGGTAGGGAAAAGATCGCTCGTCGGCCGAGTTAGCGGGGTGGCCGCACCTTCACTACCCGGCCGTATCGAAAATCCAGCCCCACGTCTTTAAGGCGCTTACGGTGCAGGTCAGCAAAGCCCTTCGCTGTGGGCCGGTCCGCAAAAACGGTATCGAGGTAAACGGCGTGGCGGCCGGGGGAGGGCCAGCTGTTGAGGCAGTCGGTTGGGATGGTTGTAAAGCCAGCGATCCGGGCTTCCCGGAGTTGGGCGAGGCGCTCGGCGGCTTTGTTGGGTTGCAGTAGCGCGTCTACTACGATGAAGGAGCGGCGTTCTACGGTCAGGCCTGAGCAATCATCGGGGGAGATTCCTTGCTCCTCAACGTTCGTTGCACCTGCGGCCTCGCCCACGAAACCTGCATCGTCAAAATCAGGTGTATTGGTAATGAAAACAGTTGAGTCTTCCGGGTAGTCTTCCTCTTCGGCTAAATCCACGTAGCCCTCCGCGAAGGGATCGGGCACGACGGGCCGGTAGTTTTCCTCGTAAGAAATCAGGCCGAGCACCCCGACGAGGGCCAGCAAACCGAGCACATTGCCCAGTTGCCGCCGCCGCTTCGCGCGCTCCGGCGGCGTGGGCCCGTAGCCCGGCCGCTGATCGATGGCAGCCATGATTTTGGCCTTCTTTCCGTACTTGCCAAGGTAGTTATTAAAGGTGTGCCGGGGCTCAGGAATAAGCTTGCGCTTGATGCGGCCACGGGCGTTGACGACGATGAGGCCAATGCCGTTTTTCTTGCACTGGTGCACCAGCGTGTCGTACTCCTTCGGGCGGGCAAAGGTGTCTTCTCCCACCGCAATCCACTTCTCGTTGGCGGGGTATCGGCCCAGCTGCTCGATCGCCGAAATGGAGCCCAAGACACTAAGTTCCAGCTTGCTCAGCACCGCCGAAATCAGGCTGGAACCCAGCACGAAAAGCCCAAGCAGCAGCAGCGTATTGACCGCATTGAAGTACCACTGGTAACCGAGGATGGCCGAAAGGCCAACGATGAGCGCAAGGGTAAGCACCCGCCCAGCCCAGCGGGTTTGCCGGGGTGCTTCCTTCAGCTTCAGCTGGTGAATCGTGGTGCGGCTCTTGGCCTCCACCACCACTACGTAGGGGCGGTTGCTGGCGCGCATGAAGGCCAGGAAAACATCGGCCCGCTTCAGCTTCGTGTACTCCTCGGTGGTTACCCAGGCCGGCTTGCGGCGGTAGTACTCCTTGTTCAGGCGTTCGGCTACGCTGTTTTGGATGAAACGTTCGGTCAGGGTCTTTTTTGCCATGAATTCGCAAAGTTAACGCAAAATGTTTGACAAATTAGCCAAAAGAAGGATTGAAGATGAGGAGAGAACCCTCTTTGCACCGCTAAAACTGGTGAAGTCTAAGGAATGCTAATTAGTTAAATTTAAAACAAATTTTGTTTTACGTAAAAATAAACTATATTTGTGTTTCGAAACAGCGCGCTACACGCCAATCAGTAGCCTTTTATGTTAGTTAAAACTTTTGCCAGCGCCGTTGAAGGCGTAGATGCCCGCTGCATCACCGTTGAAGTAAACGCGGGTGGCCACGTAAGCGAACACAAACCCTGGTACAACGTAGTTGGTTTGCCCGACAGTGCCATTCGTGAAGGCTCCTACCGGATCGAAGCCGCCGTAGTGAACAGTGGTTTCTACAACAAACGCATGAAGATCGTGATCAACCTTGCCCCTGCGGACATCCGCAAGGAGGGTGCCGCCTACGATCTCCCCATCGCCCTGGCCTACCTCAACGCCACCGGCCAGATCTCCGTCAACGACCTCAACGAATACATGATCATGGGCGAGCTGTCTTTGAGCGGCGAGCTCCGCCCGATTAAGGGAGCCCTACCCATCGCGATCCAGGCCCGGGCCAAGGGCTATAAAGGTTTCATCCTTCCGGCGGAGAACGCCCGCGAGGCCGCCATCGTCAGCGACCTGCCCGTCTACGGTGTCAGCTCCCTGCGGGAAGCGATTGACTTTGTGTCCGGCACCCTGAAACTGGACCCCGTCTGGGTAGACACCCGCGAGGAGTTCTTCAAGGAGCGAACCTCTTTCGACGTAGACTTCAGCGATGTCCGTGGCCAGGAGAACATCAAGCGCGCCATGACGATTGCCGCCGCTGGCGGCCACAACGTCATCCTCATCGGCCCGCCGGGGGCGGGCAAAACCATGCTGGCCCGCAGGCTTCCGACCATCCTCCCGCCGCTGGACCTCCGCGAAGCGCTGGAAACCACCAAAATCCACTCCGTAGCGGGCATCCTCCCGGAGAATACCGCCCTGATCACGACCCGCCCTTTTCGCGCACCCCACCACACGATCTCCGATGTAGCCCTCGTTGGCGGCGGGAGTTACCCCAGCCCCGGAGAGATCAGCCTGAGCCACAACGGTGTGCTTTTCCTCGACGAACTGCCCGAGTTCAAGCGCAGTGCGCTTGAGGTGATGCGGCAACCGATGGAAGAACGCCGCATCATCATCAGCCGTGCCAAGCTTACCGTAGATTTCCCCGCCGGTTTCATGCTCATCGCAAGTATGAACCCTTGCCCCTGTGGCTTTTTCAACCATCCGGAGCGCGATTGTACTTGTCCGCCAGGAACGGTGAAGCGCTACCTCAGCAAAATCAGCGGCCCGCTCCTCGACCGGATCGACCTCCAGGTAGAAGTAACCCCCGTCCCGCTCGAAAAACTAGCCGGACGAAACGAAGAAACCGAAACCAGCGCCATCATCGCCGAGCGGGTCGTAGCCGCCCGCAAGGTGCAGGCCGAGCGCTATGCGGGCCAGACCGGCATTTACAACAACGCCCAGATGCCCAGCCGCCTGGTCCGGGAATGGTGCGTGATCGATGAAAAGGGCAATGAACTACTCAAGCGCGCCATGGAGAAACTCCAGTTAAGCGCCCGCGCCTACGACCGCATCCTGAAGGTCTCCCGAACGATTGCGGACCTGGAAGGCGTCGCCCAAATTCAGTCTCACCACCTCGCGGAAGCGATCAACTTCCGGAGTTTGGACCGGGAGGGATGGGGGGAGCAGCGGTAGTAGTGTAGCAGTGTAGTCTTGTGGTTCGGTGGTAGTGTAGTCGCTGCCGCACTTGATAGTAATGTAGTAGTGTAGTTCGGTAGTAATGTAGTCGCTGCTGCACTTGATAGTAATGTGGTCTTGTAGTTCTATCGCTCTGGATCGTAATGTAGTTTTGTAGTTCGGTGGTTTTGTGCCCGCTACTGTATTTAGGAACATGCAAGTATTCCC
>CAYWMW010000073.1:15056-16897 GCA_964458975.1 uncultured Lewinella sp.
TGTAGTTCGGTGGTTTTGTGCCCGCTACTGTATTTAGGAACATGCAAGTATTCCCCCAAAAGGCGAAGCCGCCACGAGCGAAGCGAGCAGATACTTGCGGGAGCGACTACATTACTACCGTACAAAACTACCGTACCACCTCCGCCACTCCACGAGCAACATTCTGCCCGTCCATAGCCGCACTAAGGATGCCGCCGGCGAAGCCAGCACCTTCGCCGCAGGGGTAGAGGCTGGGCAGGTCCGGATGCTGATAGCTTTGGCGATCACGCGGAATGCGGACCGGGCTCGACGTTCGGCTTTCGGTACCGATCACGTTGGCGTCTTCGGTGTAGTAGCCTCGCATCTTGCGTCCAAAATCCTGAACGCCCTGCTGGAGGCGGCTGAAGATTGATTGGGGAAGCAATTGGTGCAGCGGAGCGGAGATTAGCCCGGGGATGTAGCTGGTGTCAGGCAGGTCCTTTGATGTTTTGCTTTTGGTAAAGTCCGTTAGGCGGGAGGCGGGGGCCGCCTGGCTTCCGTTGCCCGCGCCAAACATCTTTTGCTCAACGGATTTTTGAAACTCCAGACCAGCGAAGACGCCGTGTTTAGCGAAAGGCTTGAGGTCTTCCAGCTCTACGGCGACAACGGTGCCGGAGTTGGCGTAGGGGCTGTCTCGGCGGGAGAGGCTCATACCGTTTACGACAATTTCTCCAGGGGCGGTGGCGGCGGGGACTACGAGACCGCCGGGGCACATGCAAAAACTGAACACTCCCCTACCCTTCACCTGGGTAACGAGTTTGTAGCTACTGGCGGGGAGGTTTTCTTCTCGTTCCGGCTGGCGGTACTGAATTTGATCGATGAGTGGTTGGGGGTGCTCGATCCGGACGCCGAGGGCAAAGGGCTTCGCTTCGAGGCGGACGTTGTGGCGGTGCAGGAGTTCGTAGACATCGCGGGCCGAATGGCCCGTGGCGATGATGTAGGCTTTGGCTTCCAGGCGGTAAGTCTCGCCTTCGGGGTTCTGGATGATGAGCGCGCGGAGGTCCGTTGCGTCGCGCTCCAGGTCCGTCATTCGGTGGCCAAAGCGGATTTCGCCGCCGCACTTCAGGATGGTCTCGCGCATATTGGCGACGACCTTCGGTAGTTTGTTGGAGCCGATGTGGGGGTGGGCATCGATCAGGATATCCGGCTGGGCTCCGTGCTCCGCGAGGATATTGAGGGATTTTTGGTAGTTGCCCCGCTTGAGGCTGCGGGTGTAGAGTTTTCCGTCGGAGTAAGTCCCGGCTCCCCCTTCGCCGAAGCAATAGTTAGAATCAGGATCTACCTCTCCGAATTGCTGGATGGCGCGCAGCGAGCGGCGGCGGGCCTGAACATCTTTACCCCGTTCAATAATGATGGGTTTGAGGCCGAGTTCGATCAGTTCAAGTGCGGCAAACATTCCGGCGGGGCCACAGCCGATGATCACGACGGAGGGCTTGTCGGACACATCTCCATAAGCCTCCATCACCGGAGCCTCCGGAGTAAACTCCTCCTTCGGGCTTAAGACGGAGACGCGCATTCGAAATACCGGCCGTGAACTCCGGGCATCAATGCTGCGGCGTTCAATCCTGATCTCTCCCACATCCGCAGAAGGCAAAGGGCCTTGCCGGAGGACGGCCCGGCGCAAGGCCTCGGGGTCGTGAAGGTCTGCGGGAGGGAGTTTTATTTCGAAGGTGGTTGGCATTGGTAGTAATGTGGTACGGTGGTAATGTAGTCTTGTAGTAGCTGCCGCATGTTGACAGTGTGGCTACTAAAAGGGCCGTCGAAGAATACAATATTCTTCGGTAACCCCTAGTGGGTGAGTTCATAATTACTTGGCCGTTATT
>CAYWMW010000074.1:0-16857 GCA_964458975.1 uncultured Lewinella sp.
GATCAGGTCGTCAGAAAATAAAATTTTATGAGAAAGACTTAAAACTATAAAGTGAACTGGTTAAAACTTTTCTGAGCTGGCCGTTCCGCAGCCCTGATGGCTACTGACTAGGCGCGAAAACCGGAGTTTAGCCGTAGCTAAATGAGGATTTTTGCAACGAAGTCAGTAGCCATCAGGGCTCGGACAAGGTCGCGAGCGAAAAGTTTTAACCAGTTCAGTGACAGCTTTATCCAACCGGGGAGGAACATTGAACTGGGAAAGGGATTAAAAACCCGGTGAATGGGCGCAATATACACTAAGTAACGAGCTTTACGCCCTCTTTTTTTGTTAGAACCCTTTGGTTTTTGGATTTTAAAAAGGGACTAGTCGCAGGTGCGACCAGTCCCTTTTTAAAATCCAAAAACCAACTAATTTTTATTTACCGTGACAGTGCTTAAACTTCTTACCACTGCCGCAGGGGCACATATCATTCCGTTTGGTCTTAGCGCCGTCCCGTTGGAAGGTCTGAACCTTTTGGCGTTTGCTTACGCCTTCTGCGGCGCGGCGGGCAGCCTGTTCCTCCTGGCTACGGTTTGTTGAAGTAGCCGGCGCTTGTACTCTACGGGGTGCGCGGGCCTCCTGCACGTCTTCGGGCTCAGCGAGCACGAGGTCGCCAGTTGCCAGGTAAGTTGTGGTCTTCTCGTTGGTCATCCGGACGAGGCCTTCGAAGAGCTTGTAAGCTTCCATTTTATAGACCACCAGCGGGTCTTTCTGCTCGAAGGAGGCAAGTGAGGTTGCCGTCTTGAGTTCGTCCATTGAGCGGAGGTGCTCCTTCCAGTGGTCATCGATAATGGCCAGGGTGACGGTCTTTTCGATGTCGGAAATGATGGAGCGACCGTTGCTTTCCAGCGCCTTTTCAATGTCGGCGGTGATGACGAAAGGATGCGTACTACCGTCGGTAAACGGAATGATGATCCGCTTGTACCGGCCGGGCTGCTCTTCGTGGACGCGGCGGATGGTTGGCATTACGCGGTCTACCAACAGGAGCATTTTGCGCTGGTAAAAGCCCTGGAACTCTTCGAGAAGGCGATCTGCCAGTGCGTTTACGTCCTTGGTTTCGTTGAAGTCCGGTGCCTGGATGCTGGTGTCAAAACCAAGCAGGCGCTGCACTTCAAAGCGGAAGCTATCATAGTCGTTTTTCTGCTTGCTGGCGTAGACGATGTCGTCCAGCAGGCCCTCGAACATGGTGTTAAGGTCCAGGCTGAGGCGCTCACCACTCAGGGCGTTGTTGCGCTTGCGGTAGATTGCCTCCCGTTGGATGTTCATCACATCATCGTATTCGAGGAGGCGCTTACGGGTACCGAAGGCGTTTTCTTCGACTTTCTTCTGGGCATTTTCGATGGACTTCGTTACGATGCTCGCCTGGATGACGTCGCCCTCCTGGTGGCCGGCGCGGTCCATCCACTTAGCGATCCGCTCGCTTTGGAAGTAACGCATCAGTTTGTCTTCGAGGGAGACGTAGAACTGGCTGGACCCCGGATCACCCTGACGACCGGCACGGCCGCGCAGCTGACGGTCTACCCGGCGGCTATCGTGCCGCTCGGTACCGATGATGGCCAGGCCGCCAGCGTCGATCACTTCCTTAGACAATTTAATATCCGTACCCCGACCAGCCATGTTGGTAGCGATGGTCACTTTACCGGGGCGGCCCGCTTCGGCGACGATGTCGGCCTCCCGCTGGTGCTGCTTGGCGTTGAGTACGTTGTGGTCGATACCACTGGACTGAAGTACGCGACTTAGTTTCTCACTAATCTCTACCGTGGTGGTACCAACGAGAACAGGGCGGCCCTGGGCCACCAGCTCCTTCACGTCTTCAATGACGGCGTTGTACTTCTCCCGCTCGGTCTTATAGATGAGGTCGTTCCGATCATCACGCTGGATGGGTCGGTTGGTGGGGATGACGACTACGTCGAGCTTGTAGATGTCCCAGAACTCCCCGGCTTCCGTTTCGGCCGTACCGGTCATGCCCGCCAGCTTGTGGTACATCCGGAAGAAGTTCTGGAGGGTAACGGTGGCGTAGGTCTGGGTGATCTCGCCCACCTTCACGTTTTCCTTCGCTTCGAGTGCCTGGTGGAGGCCGTCGGAGTAGCGGCGGCCTTCCATCATCCGGCCGGTTTGTTCGTCTACGATCTTCACCTGCCCGTCCATCACTACGTACTCGCTCTCGCGCTCAAAGAGGGTGTAGGCTTTCAGCAGCTGGTGAATGGCGTGAAGGCGCTTGGATTTTACGCCGAAGTCCTGACTGATCTTGTTCTTCTGTAGGATTTTTTCTTCCGCCGTGAGGCTATCGTCTTTATCCACCGCGGCCATATCATCGGCCAGGCTGCTCATGATGAAGAACTGGGGGTCGTCGTTGTACTTACTCAGGAAGGCAACGCCCTTTTCGGTGAGGTCTACGTGGCGGTTCTTTTCGTCGATGGAGAAAAGGATCTCTGCATCGACTTCGCCCATCCGTTTATTGTTCTCGGCCATGTAGGTATTGTCGGCCTTCTGGAGCATCACCTTTACGCCCTCCTCGGAGAGGAACTTGATGAGGGGGCGGCTCTTGGGCATGGCGCGGTGGGCGCGCAGCAGGGGCAGGCCGGCTTCTCCTTCTTCGACACCGACGTAGCCCTCCTTGAAGAGCTTCTTGGCTTCGGTAAGGTATTTGTTGGCGAGTTTTTGCTGGGCGGCAACGAGGGTTTCGATGTTCGGCTTCAGCTCCTCGTAGTCTTTGTCGTCGGCATTACCGGTAACGGGGCCGGAAATGATGAGCGGGGTCCGGGCATCATCAATCAGGACGGAGTCGACCTCATCGATCATGGCGTAGTGGTGCTTGCCCTGTACTTTATCGTCCTGGCTGCGCACCATATTATCGCGCAGGTAATCGAAGCCGAATTCGTTGTTGGTACCGTAGGTGATGTCGCAGTTGTAGGCGATCTTCCGCTCGGGGCTGTGGGGGCGGTAGTAGTCGATACAGCTGATGCTGAGCTGGAGGAACTCCATCAGCGGGCCGATCCACTCGGCATCCCGTCGGGCGAGGTAATCGTTGACGGTGATGACGTGGACGCCCTGGCCGCTCAAACCGTTGAGGTAGGCGGGCAAGGTGGCGACGAGGGTTTTACCCTCACCGGTCTGCATCTCGGAGATTTTACCTTCGTGGAGGGCGATACCACCGATGAGCTGGACATCGTAGTGAACCATCTTCCAGACGATCTCACCACCGGCGGCGGTCCAGGTGTCAGAATAAATGGCTTCGTCCCCATCGATGGTGATGTGGTCTTTCTTCGGGTTGGCGGCCAAATCCCGATCGGCCTCGGTGGCGGTTACGCGCAACTCGCCGTCTTCGGTGAGGCGGCGGGCGGCTTCTTTTACCGTGGCGAAGGCTTCCGGTAAGATTTCTTTGAGGACGACTTCGAGTTCTTTATCGCGCTGCTCCTTTAGCTTATCAATTTCTTTATAAATATTATCGACTTCACGGAAGCTCTCCTCCGTCTGGGCCTCCTCTTTCAGGCGGGTGATGGTGGCATCGATTTCTGAAAGGTGCTCATTGATGCGCGCACGGAAAGTATGCGTTCGATTCCGAAGTTGATCATTGGTGAGACCAGAAAGGCCGGCAAAGACTTCGTTGATCTGTTCTACGATGGGGGTGTAGGTGGCGACATCGCGGTCCTGCTTATTACCAAACAGTTTGCCGAGCATTTTCTTAAACATAACTTTCTCTTTAAAAACGAATCCTCTGCACCTGCGTCCGCGCCCAAAAAAATCACGACCTTATAATAGATGATCGTTTCAATTCTTGTAAAGCTGCCGGGCAAAAAAGCTCCGCATCTATTTTTTAAGACTGCAAAGATACCGCAGACGGAGGGGAGATGCGCGAATATCGGGCCGGAGGTTTATAGCGGACATTCTGTCACCTCTTTTTAAGAAAATATGCCAAAACAAGTAAGTAGGATTCTTGAGTCGGGAGTCGGGAGTTTGGAGTCGCTACCGCAAGAAGCAACTAACTTTGCCCCATGAAGAAGCTAAACATTTCCATTCTTGGCTGCGGATGGCTGGGGTTGCCGTTGCTGAAGTCTTTGGTCTCCGACGGGCACAACGTGAGGGGGAGTTCGCGCAATCCGCAGACGTTAGCTGAGATTCGAGAAGCCGGAGCAAAAGCGTTTGATATTAACCTGCCACAAGACCTGCCCGCTGGCTTTACCGACGAGTGTGACGTATTGATCTTTACCCTACCACCCGGAGGAAGAAAATTTGGTGCGGCAGCAACGGACAAATACCTCGCGGCGCTCGCTTCTTTAACCGAATGGCTCAGTTGGCCCGATGGCCCTGCCCTAATCTACACGAGCAGTACGGGGGTTTACGGAGCGCAGCCGGGCATTGTTACCGAACAAACCGAGCCAAAGCCCGATACGCACTCCGCACGGGCGGTTCGCCGCGCTGAAGAGTGGTTCATGTCCGGTCGTTATCCACTAACGATTCTGCGGCTGGCCGGTCTGGTGGCGGAGGATCGGCACCCTGGGCGTTTTTTCGGAGGAAAAGATCGACCAATCTCATCAGCAGATACCCCCGTCAACCTCGTTCATCGAGACGATGTAATCCTTGCTGTGAAGCAATGCTTGCAGAACAACCAGACACCAATCATCTACAACGTCTGCGCCGCAGCCCACCCCCGTAAAGGAGACTTCTACACCCGCGCAGCGGGTGCCCTGGGCCTGAACGTAAAAGGAACCGAGCCCGGTGGAGAGAACGGTAAAACCATCAACTCCGACAAACTACGCGCACTCGGCTGGGCACCAAAATGGGATGACCTCGACCTGGCTTTCCTTGAAACCGAAAGAAAAAAGTGACCCTTTTCCTGACTACCCGTCGTAAGACCGTATTAAACACTTGACGCATTTACACAATAAACCTTGAACAACACTTTTGGTCTAAACCTTGAACAGTAATTTACCCTTTTTAAATAGTTTTCACGAACAACACAAATTTTTACTTTTTACAGCGTGTTAGAAATTGTTATAAGTTATAAGTGATCCCAAACAATAGTGTCAAACAACTCTGTGCCTCTTCTCTTTTTGGGAAGGGGCACTTTTGATTAGTGGCATGGGGTATAGCTTACTATGAACATCTACTACCTTTGTAGTCTTTAGCAAAAGGGTTGCATTGCCCATTCGTGCCCTAGGGTACTGATTTGTGCCATGAACTCCGAGCGGCAACCAATTTTTAATGGCCAACCTGGCACTTTTTCCTAAGAATTATCCATTGTGAGACTTCAAATTCTACTAGTTGTTCTTTTTCCGGTGTTATTGTTTGCTCAGTTTGACCCCGCGGGTCGGGATGCGCCACCAACTTCTACTGCCGTACGGATGCCCAACGGCATTACCCTGGATGGAAACCCGGACGAAGCAGCCTGGCGAGGCAGTAAGCCCGCCACCGGTTTTTGGGAAACCTTCCCCGCGGATACTTCCCTGGTAAGTGACCAGACGGAGATTTATTTCGGTTTCGACGACGAGAACCTCTACGTAGCCGCTAAATGCTACGTGCAGGGCAAAGACTTTGTAATCCCCAGCCTGCGCAGAGACTACCGGGCGGGCGGTAACGATAACCTCACGCTGCTCTTCAACCCGTTCAAAGACAAAACCAACGCCATCGTTTTTGGTATGAACCCGCTCGGCGTTACCCGCGAAGCACTGATCTATAATGGTGGCGAAAGCGGTGATGACTTCCGGGAAGAATGGGACAATAAGTGGCGGGGCGAGAGCTACATCGGTGACAACTATTGGTCGGCCGAGATGATCATCCCCTTCACCAGTCTTCGCTTTCCGGACGGCGACCCGCAGTGGTACTTCAACTCTTACCGCTTCGATACCCAGAGCAACACCCGCTCTACCTGGCACCGCATTCCGCAGAACCAGATCATCATGAGCCTGGCTTACATGGGTACAATTGATTTTATTGGCGGAGCGCCGCAGGCAAAGGGCCGTAACCTTACCCTCATCCCTTACGTGGGGGGCGGCATCAATAAAGATTATGAGGCGGGGACGCAGGTGCAAAGTAACCTTAACGTAGGTGGGGATGCTAAAATCGGCATCGGATCAGGCCTCAACCTGGACCTGACCGTAAACCCTGACTTCAGCCAGGTGGAGGTAGACCAGCAGGTCATCAATACCAGCCGTTTTGAAATCTTCTTCCCCGAGCGCCGACAGTTCTTCCTGGAAAACGCGGACCTTTTCGGCTCCTTCGGAGACGAGCGGGCCAACCCTTTCTTCAGCCGCCGCATCGGTATCGCCCAAGACACTACTACCGGCCAGGCCATCCCGAACCAAATCTACGCCGGTGCCCGCCTGAGCGGAAAGGTGGGAGACGACTGGCGCGTCGGCCTGCTCAACATGCAGGCCGCCGCCGAACGCGAGCAAGGCCTACCCTCCTACAACTACGCCGTTGGCGCCCTGCAGCGTAAGATTGGAGACCGCTCCGCCGCCGGCATCATCGCCGTCAATAAGCAAAACTTCACGGACTTTACCGACAGCACGGAGGCCAACTCAGACGTTAATCGTGTTCTTGGCTTCGATTACAACCTGGCCACCAAAAGCAATAAATGGAACGGCAAGGTATTCCTGCACCGCAGCTTCTCCGACAAAGAAAACGGCGAAGGGGATGACTACAGCCACGGCGTCTCCCTGGAATACCGGCAGCGGCACTGGAACCTCGAATACAACCACCTCTACGTCGGCGAAGACTACAACGCCGAAGTTGGTTTCGTACCCCGCCGCGACATCTTCAGCCCCTTCATCGGCCTTCGCCGGATCGATTATCCGGACAACCCCAAGGTCGTCGAAAAAGGCCCCGCCATCCGCGCCCGCTCCTTCTTCAAACCAGGAGACGGCCTGGCCGACTACGGCGCCCGCTTCCTCTACAGCTGGAACTACGAAAATACTTCCCAGCTAACTTTCTTCGCCCGCACCACCAAAGTTGAGCTCTTCGAACCCTTCGACCCCAGCCGCTCGGGCGCAACGCCCCTGCCCATCGGAGACTACACGTACGCCCGCTTCGGCGGCGAGCTCCGCTCAGACCGGCGCAAAAAGTTCAGCTACTCCGTAGAGCCCGAGTTCGGACAGTTCTACAACGGGCGCACTTACGGCGTCAGCGGAGGCTTGTTCTACCGCTACCAGCCCTTCGGCTCCATCGATCTACGCTTCAATTACCAGTACATCGACCTACCGGAGCCCTTCGCCCAAACGGCCCTCTTCCTCATCGGCCCCCGCATCGACCTGACGTTCAGCAAGTCCGTCTTCCTGACTACCTTCCTGCAGTACAACGAGCAGTTCAATAATTTCAACGTCAACGCCCGCTTGCAGTGGCGCTTTGCGCCGGTGTCCGACTTTTTCCTGGTCTATACCGACAACTACGACACCCTGGGCTGGACGACGCGGAACCGGTCCATTGTGGCTAAGGCTACTTATTGGTTGAATATATAACTCCTCCACCGCTACAACTCCTGCCCCGGCACCCCCTTCCCGCCAATAATCTCCACCTCCTCCGGTCCGAACCGGAACTGGGTGTAGGTGATGGTTTTGCCCAGGCCCTTGTGCAGCTTTTCGTAGTAAGTCTCCGTGCTGAGTTCAGGGATGGGAAGCGGTTTGCTGTAGATGTCGTGGTCGTGGTAGAGGACTTCTACGGCGGGTTGCTCGGCGAAGGTTTCCTGCGTCCATTCGTAGAGTTCCCGGCTGTCGGTTTTGAGGTGAACGAGGCCGCCGGGCTTCAGGATGTGGCGGTACTGCTTCAGGTAGCGGGCGGCGGTGAGGCGGCGGTTTTCTTTTCCTTTCTTGAGGAAGGGATCGGGGAAGGTGATCCAGATTTCGTCTACTTCGCCGGGGGCGAAGAAGGTGGAGATGATCTCGATACGGGTACGGAGGAAGGCCGCATTGTCCAGCTGGCGCTCCCTGGCGATGGTTGCGCCCTTCCAGATGCGGGCACCTTTGATGTCTACACCGATGAAGCTCCGGTTGGGGTACTGCCCCGCGAGGTCTACGGTGTATTCGCCGCGGCCGCAGGCCAGCTCCAGGGTGATGGGGTTGTCGTTGCCAAAGTGGCCCTGGGCCCAGTTGCCTTTCCGCTCTACGGGCAGGCCGCCTTCGCCGACCAGTTCCGGGTTGCGGGGGTCGAAGTTTTCGTAGACGTTGGGGAGCTGGAGAATCTCCGCGAATTTTTGAAGTTTGTTCCGGGTGGCCATGGGGTTGTAGCTTTTAAAGAAGTGCAAAGTTAATATTTAGGTTTCGTCGAATCATTGGTACTTTGGGCCAAAGGAACTTTTGGTCTGCTTAAGTTTTGGCAATCAGCAAAGTACCGTAGCAGATTGTTCCACCAGACCACCGGACCATAAAACTACCGAACCATGAACATCCTCATCACCGGCGTATCCACCGGCATCGGCGCTACCACGGCGGCTTTACTACTTAAGCACGGCCACCGCGTTTACGGCACGGTTCGGCGGGGCAACGATGCCGAAGAACTCGCCCTGCATCCCGCGTTCAGCGCCCTGATTATGGACGTTACGGACCGGCCGAGCATCGTGAGCGCGATGGCCACCATCAGCACCACCGGCCAGCCGCTCCACGCCGTCATCAACAACGCGGGCATCGCCGTTTCCGGCCCGCTGGAGACCATCGCTGAGGAAGATTACCGCAAACAATTCGACGTGAACGTGTTCGGCAACCTGGCCGTAAGCCAGGAAGCCCTACCGCTGCTCCACGCCGCCCGCGAAGCCGGGGAAACGAACGTGAAGATCATCAACGTGAGCAGCGTCTCCGGCTACGTCACCGCCCCCTTCACGGCCCTCTACTCGGCCAGCAAATTTGCCGTCGAAGCCCTCACGGACGGGATGCGCCGCGAACTGACCCCCTTCGGCATCGACGTACTCAGCATCGCCCCCGGTCCGGTAAAAACCCCAATCTGGCGCAAGGCCAAAACCCAGACCAAGGCCTTCGAAGGTACCCGCTACGCCGACATCCTCGGCAAGCTCGATGCCTACACCGACGCCGCCGAAGCCGGCGGCGTAGAACCGGAAGTCGTGGCGGGCATCATCCGCGAAATGCTGGAGCAGGAACAACCCCGCCCCGACCGCCTGGTGATGAAGAAAAGAGCCTGGCTCGTCCGCCTCCTAATGCGCGCACCCAAACGCTGGCAAGACAAGGTCTTTCTGAAAAACATCGCCGAGAACAAGCGGTATTAACAGTAATTGACATTGAACTGGTTTAAACTTTTCGTTCGCCACCTTGTCCGAACCCTGATGGCTACTGACTTCGTTGCAAAAATCCTCATTTCGCTGCGCGGCTACTACGTGGTAGCTATGGCTAAACTCCGGTTTTCGCGCCTAGTCAGTAGCCATCAGGGCTGCGGAACGGCCAGCTCAGAAAAGTTTAAATCAGTTCATTGTTTTGAACAACCACTTCCCAAAAAATCCCGTTATTGAGCATAGAATGAAACCTCGGCACTACTCACAAATTTACCGCCAACTGCGCGACCTCGATCCCCACGATTACCAGCGGGTAATCCGACGGTACGAGGAAAAGGAGGACGAACTCGGCCGGCTGGATGCCCTGGAGCACTTTGAAATAACGGTGTATTACGTAGACGCACTTTACCAAACCGGAGCGTACCGGCAGCACCAACTGATGGTGGACCTCGTAATCGAAGCCAGCATCCGGGAATGTTTTGAGGTGGTGGACGGTTTCAGTCAGGATATTTTCCAGTTCATGCTCTTTCGCAAAGCGGCATCGGCTTATCGCCTACGAGATTTTGATACCGCCACCCACGTTGGCCGCGAACTGATAAGGATCGACAATGGGCGGGATTTGTACGTTCGCTTTTTGCGGGCGGCGCTCTTTAAGCAGCAAACCAGAGTGCTGCAGTTTGGGCGGGCGGCCTTCATCTTTTGCATTCTGCTTACCGCCCTGCTCATCACGGTCAATCTACTAGCGATTGCCAACTTTTACCCCTCGCTGGAAACCTCCTTTCAGTGGGCCATCGGGCTTGTTTTTGCCTGCGGATTTCTGCTTCTGATCGGAAGCTACGGCTTCGCTTCCGTCCGTGCGCACCTCCGGGCTTTCGGTTTTCAACGAGCCTCACCGAACAAATAGGCATTTTTCTTGCTGATTTAGTAGGGGGTAACATGGCAAAGCGCGTTAAACACGTTCTTTGCTCAACAATACTTAACTTTAGCACTAAACAAAGCATCCAAATATGACCAAGCCAACCTTAGTAATTCTTGCCGCCGGAATGGGCTCCCGCTACGGCGGTCTGAAGCAGATCGACGGTGTAGGCCCCAGCGAAGAGGGCATCATCGAATACTCCATTTACGACGCCATCCGTGCTGGTTTCGGCAAGGTCGTCTTCATCATCCGCAAAGATATTGAAGCGCCGTTCCGTGAAAAATTCGACGGTAAATTCGGCGATCAGATCGAAGTTGCCTACGCCTTTCAGGGCATGGATAGCTTCGTGCCCGCCGACGTAGACCATACCAAACGTGAAAAGCCGTGGGGTACTACCCACGCGATGCTCGTCGCTAAAGACGTTTGTAACGAGCCGTTTGCCGTTATCAACGCCGATGATTACTACGGCGTGAAGGGCTTCCAGAAAATGGCAAAATTCCTTAACGAAGAGGCCTCCCCAACCGTGTTCTCCATGTGTGGCTACGTGCTGCACCGCACGCTGTCTGATCACGGCACCGTAAACCGTGGCGTAGCGGCGGTAAGTGAAGACCACATGCTCCAGGACGTCAACGAGCGCCTTAAGATTGAGCGCGGTGCCGACGGCAAGGTGACTTACCTCGGCGACGACGACGGCCTGCGCCACGGCCTGAAGGACGACGACGTGGTCTCCATGAATTTCTGGGGCTTCCACCCTTCCATCTTCGCTACCATCGAGGAAGGTTTCGCCGAATTCGCCCGCGCCAACACCGAAAGCCCGCGCGCCGAATACCTCATCCCCGAGCTCATCGACGGGATGATCAAAGACGGCTCCGCCAAGGTAAAAGTGCTCGTCACCGACGATAAATGGTACGGCGTAACTTACCAGGAAGACAAGCCCCGTGTACAGGAAGCCTTCACCAAACTGGTGGAAGACAAGGTGTACCCAACGCCCCTGTTCAGCTAAACCTGGGTAAAGATCGACGCTAATAACCGAGAGCGCCGAACGGATTTCCGTTCGGCGCTCTTTGTTTTTTTGGCGCGGCCGCAGGTGCAAGGTGGAGGTAGAAGCTTGGTTTTGCTTATCTCGAATAGGTACTCACAATGGCCCGCCACGAACGAAGCGAGCAAAGCCACTGCAACACGCGGAGCGCTATAAATCTATCACACTATCAAATCTATCACCACGAAGTAGCCGCGTAGCGAATCTACTCTACAAGCCCTGGTGTACGTGCCGAAACTGCTCCCGAGTAGGCCGGTCATACAACTCAATCCACTTAGAAGAAAGCGAGTTGAAGGGCGGGCCAAAGGTATTCCGACGCACCACCGCCATCGCAGATTGGTCTCCGGCGAAGCCCTGGATTTCCCAAATGGCATCCCGGCGGTCTACGTTGCTATCGAGCGTGAGCAAGGGGTATTTCTCGTTGAAGGTGAGGTACCAGGCGCCAGCGTGAGTTTGCTTATCCCAGTGGCCACCTCGGAAGGTACCGTTGGGGAAGCACTGAATCCACTGGCCGGTAGCGGCTACTTTTTGGGCGCGGCTGGCGCGGCTGTCGGCGTAGCCTTCCACTACCCAGTAACTTTTGCAGAGGGCCTGCGCTTCGAGGCGCTCCATCGGCGGCTGGATTATCTGGCCGAAACCACCAACGGCGGTTACCTGATTGTCCAGCTCTGAGTCTGCGGGGATCTTGTGGATGTAGAGCGGGATGTGGCGGGCCGTATCCTGGTCGGAGCTGGCAACAAAGTCTTTCGTAGACGCCAGCTCATCAGCCGGTACGGTACCGTCGTTCGGCTTAGGGTCCGTGCAGGAAGCCACACACAGGTACAGGACCAGGAGGAAGAAAAGGTTTTTCATTATTCGTGGGATTAATACGGATACAAAGGTAATAAGCTTGCCCTTTTTCTTTTTGCCGTTAACTACTTGTTGGGTTTACGTGGCGGGGTACGGTGCTCCGAGGCCGCGCTCCGCGCCGCAAACACACAATCCTATAATCTTGCAGGTAGCCCCGGACTGCGCTTCGCTCCGTCCGGGGCTACCTGGGTTAAATCCCTACGGGATGTGAGGTGGCAGCGGTAGACCAATAAACATAGGGTTTGCGCAATAATAAGCTTGGTACTTATCGCGAAGCGACTACAGCCCCCGCACAAACCGCAGCAATTTCCCTTCCTCCCACTGGTCCGCCATCAGCTGGTAGCCGACGGGGAGTTCGGAACCGGTATCGACGGGGATGGCGACGGCGGGTAGCCCGGCGAGGTTGGCCAGTACGGTGTAGATGTCGGCCAGGTAGTTAGCGACGGGGTCGTCGGTTTGCTCGCCGATGGGCCAGGCGGTGCTGGGGGAAACGGGCATCAGGAGAAAATCGTGGGTATCGAGAATGCCTTGCAGCTGATCCCGGATGAGGCGGCGAACCTTCTGCGCCTTGCCGTAGTAAGCGTCGTAATAGCCGCTGCTGAGCACGAAGGTGCCGAGCAAAATCCGGCGCTGCACCTCGGTGCCGAAGCCTTCGGTGCGCGACTTGGTGTAGGTCTCGTTCAGGTTGCTGGCTTCTTTAGAGCGGTGGCCGTAGCGCATTCCGTCGAAGCGGCTGAGGTTAGAGCTGGCTTCGGCGGTGGTGAGGACGTAGTAGGCGGGCACCACGTAATCGAAGTACGAGAACTTGACCGGTACCATCTTGTGGCCTGCGGCTTCAAACTTATCGAAGGTGAGCTTCATCGCTTTCCGGATTTCCGGGGCGAGGGCTTCGCTCTCCATCAGGTCGGCGAAGTAGGCGATGCTTTGGGGCTCGGCATCTACGGGCTGGGTGCTGTAGGCCGGTAGAATCTTATTGGGGGCCGTAGCATCGAACATATCCGCACCGGCGCTGAGCTGGAGGGCCAGGGCGATGTCTTCGGGGTTATTGGCCAGGTAGCCGATCTGGTCGAAGCTCGATCCGTAGGCGATCAGGCCGTGGCGGCTGATGCGGCCGTAGGTAGGCTTAAACCCGTAGATGCCGCAGAAGGAAGCCGGCTGGCGCACCGAACCGCCCGTGCTGGAGCCCATCGCGATGAGGCAGGTTCCGGCCTGTACCGAAACGGCCGCTCCTCCGGAGCTGCCGCCAGGGACGCGGGTGACATCGGCGGCGTTGCGGGTAGGCCCGTAGAAGCTGTTTTCGTTGCCGGAGCCCATGGCGAACTCGTCGCAGTTGGTCCGGCCGATGATGATCACGTCTTCGTCCAGCAGGCGCTGCAGGGCGGTGGCGGTGTACGGCGAGACGAAGCCGTCGAGGATTTTTGAGCCAGCGCTCACGGCGTGCCCGTCGTAACAGATCACGTCTTTGATCGAGAGGACTACCCCGGCCAGTTTACCCAACTTTGCACCCTGCGCCCGCGCCTCATCCTGCTTTTTTGCTACCTGCATCGCTTCTGCTGCGAAAACTTCCACATAGATGTTCAGGTGGGCGTGCTCATTGATGGCGGCCAGGTAATTATTTACGAGGTCGGTAGTTTTCACGGTGCCTTCGGCCAAAGCCCGCTGGGTTGCCTGGATGGAATTGTAAGCCATGGTGCGAAGGTAGCTAGTTAGTCTTTTAGGGTGTTAGCATTTTGGGCGGTTAGTCCGATGCGTCCGGTCTGCATCCACCAGTACTGGATGGCGGCGCGCAGCACCATGAACATCAGCAGGCTGCCCCACAGCCCCCAGTTGCCGTAGTGTTGCCCAACGAGGAAGTAAGAAACGAGGTACCCGGCGAAGGCGATCAGCATCGTTTGCCGCATCGCGCTGGCGGCGGTGAGGCCGATGTAGATGCCGTCGATGAGGTAACAAGGCGCAGCGGCGAGGCAAAAAGCGACCACGATGGGCAGGTAGTAATTTGCTGCGGCCAGCGTTTCCGGGGCTGTGTTTTCCGGCGCGAAGAGGCTTAAAATATGGGTATTACCCAAGCCATACACCAGGGCGTAAACACCTGCAAAAGCCATGCCCCAGAGGAACACCAGGCGGATGACGCGGCGGAGTTCGGCGGGTTTGTTCGCGCCCGAATACTTCCCGACGAGGCTTTCTGCGGCAAAGGCGAAGCCGTCAATGCCGTAGCTGAGCCAGTTCACCAGCTGTAGTAAAATTACGTTGGCGGCTACTACGGCGGTGCCGACATCGAGGGCGTTCGCGCGGTTATAGAAGAAGGCAAAACTCAGGGTGAGGCACAGGGTACGGATGAAAATGTCTCGGTTAACGGAGAGGAACTCCCGTAGGGCGGGTGCGGTGTTTTTTTGGCGCGCACGCAGGTGCAAAGAAGGTTTTTGAAAAGAAAGTCCACCCCGCCGGCACTCCCACCACCAGAGCGCCAGGCCGAAGGCGAAACCTAAATACTGCGCAATGACCGTCCCCCAGGCAACGCCCCGGATGCCCCAGCCGAGGCTTTTCACCAAATACCAGCTCAGGGCCATGTTTGCCGCGTTCAGGATCAGCGTCAGGACCAGCGGAAAAACGGCGTTCTGCCGCCCGAAGAACCAACCGAAAAGCACCATCTGCAAGAGCGCCGCCGGTGCCGCCAGGATGCGGATGTAGAAGTAGTCGTCTACCAGCGCAATCTGGTCTGTGCGCAGGTTCAGCAGCCAGTGCGTCAGCTCCGCGAAAGGGTACTGAAGCAGGATCAGGAAGATGGAGATCGCCACAGCGAGCAGGGCCGCCCGGGCGAGCGTCGCCATTTGCGCGGCTTTATCTTCCGCTCCATAGGCGCGGGCGGTGAGGCCCGTGGTGCTCATGCGCAGGAAGCCGAAGTTCCAGTAGACGAAGTTGAAGGCCATACCGCCGAGGCCGACGGCCGCAATGTGCTTACCGCCCAAACCGCCCATCAGCACCGTATCAAAACTAGTGATGAGCGGTACGGAGATGTTGCTCAGAATGTTGGGAACCGCGAGGCGGAGGATTTCTTTGTTCATTTTTGCCGGGCAAAGTTAGGGGTTGCCGAAGAATAATGTATTCTGGCGACCACGAAGTAGCAGCGGAGCTAAAATGAGTGATCGCGCTTCCAGTTTGATTTGATGACGCTGAGACATAGCCATAGCTACGTCTCAGTGGCAGCAGATCAGACTGGGAGTGGGAGCACCATTTTTTAGACGGATAGATTATTCTTCGACAACCCCTTAGTACGAGTAGAATATGGCGGCCACCCAAAGATGTCTCGAAAAATATTTGTACTTTCAGCAAGCTCTTAATCTCCATAAATCAACCCGACCGATGAAACTGTTTCATGCCTTACTTCTTAGCATCTTTTTATGCTCAATAACCTTTGCCCAGAACAACGGCATTGCTTTTAATGGCACTGACGGTAGCGTCCCGCTCTGTGACAGCGAAGACTTCAGCATTGGCGATGGCTTCACGCTAGAGGCCTGGGTCTTCAGCCCCGAATGGCGGGGGGAGTCTTGGCAGGGGTCAATAATGGCCAAAGATCGCTCAATGCCCGGTGGCTTCGCCTTCCGTGCAGGGAAGAATGGGGTCCTCAGTTTCGTAATGGCCGTTGATGGCAACTGGTTTGAGGTAACGACGGAGGAAATCATGAATACCAACCAGTGGTACCACACTGCCGTTACCGTTGATGGTGGCACCATCCGCCTCTACATCAATGGCGTTCAGCAAGCTACCAACACTTTTTCCGGAAGCCCGACCGACAACAGCCAGATAGCGACCATCGGCGCATCGCCTAGTTTCCCTGGCCGGGTCTGGAACGGCGCGCTGGACGAGATTCGGGTCTGGAGCGTTGCCCGTTCCGCAGATCAAATTTTGGAAAACCAGACGACGGAATTTACCGGGCAGGAAGACGGCTTGGTCGCTTACCTCCCTTTCAACGAAGGGAGTGGGACAACTGCGGCCAACTTAGCGGGAGCGGACTGCGACGGAACGCTCACAGGGCTGGACGGGAGTGCCTGGCAGGAAGGATGGACGGTCCCGGCCATTGATGTCGGTATCGGGGAAGTTTCTGCTCCGGATGTCATCAGCCTTTATCGCCGCCCCGTAAAGCCACGGGTAACCATCTATAACTACGGGAGCGAAGCAGTTTCGGAAATCCCGCTGCAACTTAGCATTAACAGCTTACCTGCTCTCACGGCAACCTACCCGGGCACACTCGCCCCGGGAGAATCCGTAGTTTACACTTTTGATACGCCGCTTGACCTGTCTGGCAACAACATCAACATCCTTACCGCCACCACGGAAATGGATGCGGACCTTAATTCTTTGAACAACTCAACGACCTACCGTTACCGTAGGCCACGGGCTGGCGACGAAGGGGAGATGCTCCGCCTGTTGTTTCAGGAAAAGCACAACTTTGGGGCCGATGGCCAGACACAGTTCACCAATGTAAACATGCCCGAAGACATGGAGAACTACGCTAAATTGCTGTTGCACCTTTCCGTAAATTGCCCCACCGGAGGCTGTGACCCGTGGGACCAACCGGCTAATATATCCGTCATCAACGCGGCAGGAGAGGAGTTCGAGATTGCTCGTTACATCACGCCCTTTGGTATTGAATGCGGCGGAGACGAATGGATCGTAGACGTTACGGACTTTAAAGCCTTGCTTTCCGGTCAGGTCACCATAAAGTCTTTCGTTCAGGTGTGGGGGCCTTCCGGATGGTTGGTGAACGCGGACCTTGAGCTGGTTGAAGGCCCATCTCCACTA
>CAYWMW010000075.1:0-16814 GCA_964458975.1 uncultured Lewinella sp.
GTTAACAAGACAGATGTTTTGGGCGCAGACGCGGGTGCGGGGGGAGGTTTAGAGGCAAAGCGTTAACTCGTCGGCCGAGCCTTGCGCAGCTTGGCTCGTCCGCCGAGTGGGTTAGAAAGCCCATTCCCTTTGCCCCCAACTCGACAGGCGAACTTTTTCGCAACCCAATAACAGAGATTGTAAAAGTGTGCTCGTTTATCTATCCACCGAAAGTTTTATCGCTCAGAGTTAAGAACGAAAAAGAGTTCGACTGGCGAGTTGGGCCCGGTTTCCCATTAATCCGTATTTTGCCCCACCGAACCACAGTACCACAAAACCACAGTACCAAAAGACCACCGAACCACAAGACCACCGAACCAAAAAAATGGAAACCACCGAACTCCTAAAGCGCGTCCGCCGCATAGAAATAAAGACCAAGGGCCTGAGCCGCCAGATTTTCAGCGGCGAATACCAGAGTGCCTTCAAGGGCCGCGGTATGTCTTTCAGCGAAGTACGGGGCTACCAATACGGAGACGACGTGCGCAACATCGACTGGAACGTAACCGCCCGCAGCAACGAGCCCTACGTGAAGGTCTTCGAGGAAGAGCGGGAGCTCACCGTCATGCTGCTGGTAGACATCAGTAAGTCCAGCTTCTTCGGCACCACCAAGCAGCTGAAGAACGAGTTGATCACGGAGATCTGCGCCGTCCTCGCCTTCTCCGCCACCAACAACAACGATAAGGTAGGTCTTCTACTCTTCAGCGATAAGGTAGAGAAATTTCTGCCGCCGAAGAAAGGCCGTGGGCACATCCTCCGCATCATCCGCGAACTGCTCGATACTCGCCCTACGGGTAAGGGAACCGACATCGCCATGGCCCTAACCTACTTCACCAACATGGTAAAAAAGCGGAGCATCTGCTTCCTCCTCTCCGACTTCCTGGCCGACGGCTACGAAAAGCCCCTCCGCCTCGCTGCCCGCCGCCACGACCTCATCGGGATGCACCTCTACGACCCCCGTGAACGGGAACTTCCCGCCGTAGGCCTCATCCACGCCCGCGACGCCGAAACCGGCCAAATGCAGTGGGTCGATACCGACAGCCGCCGCGTCCGCAAACATTACGCCGATTGGTACACCAAGAATATGGACTACCACAAAAGCGCCTTCCAAAAGTCTGGTGCCGACAGCATGAGCGTAGAGACTACGGAGGATTATACTAAGGCTCTGCTGAAGTTCTTTAAGGGGCGGTAGCCTGGTCGAAGCACGCTCCGTGTGCATCGACCAGGTTAGCGAAGCCTCCCCAGCCGCTCCCGAATAGTCTCCCACCCCGAAGCAAAGAAGAAGGCCTTGAATAGGCGAACACTAGGTCCGTCTTCCTGGGCAATAACGATGCTCCCGTCACTTTCCTCCACGTTTGTTATCGCAAAGAGAGGGATGTATTTAGAGGTAAATAAACCACTTTTTGACTCTATCCCAACGCTGTCCAGCCGCACGTAAAAAAGGTTATTGACCACCAGCCAGAGGAAAACGGGGACCAAAAGTGTATTCGCCGCCCCGAGGGTAGTGCCTGTCACCATACCGTACACACCCATCACGGGTAAAGCGATGAAGCTAAGGCAAACGATGAAGAAAGTTAAGTTGCGCACGGGGAAAAGGTGCCCGCCACTATACTCGTTGTATAGGCGGTAGACCTCCAGCGCAAACATGAGCAGCAGCACCACCGAGCATGCGGCCAGGAAACCCAGCACGGCGGGGTGAAAACGGCCTTCCATAAACTGGGACACGCAAAACACCCCAATTATGATTATGAGGGCATTGATCCACCCAATCATTTTGTACGGGGCGGGTTTCTTCTTTTTGGGAGTGGAATTATCGATCACTAATAGTTTACACGTTACAAATATTGATGCCTTCGGCCAGTGCTTTAAGCTTATCGTCGTAGGTGGGAATAAACTCCTGCGCGACAAAACCAGTAAAGCCCGTTTCATGAATAGCGCGGATGATGGCCGGGTAGTTCAACTCCTGAGAATCATTGATTTCGTTGCGGCCGGGCACGCCGCCGGTGTGGTAATGGCCGATGTAGCTGTGGTACTTTTTGATGGTGTCGATGATGTCGCCCTCCATGATCTGCATGTGGTAGATATCGTAGAGCAACTGGAAGTTGGGCGAACCGATCATTTCGGCGAGTGCGGCACCCCATGGTGTTTTGTCGCACATATAGTCGGGGTGGTTCACCTTGCTGTTTAGGAGTTCCATTTGCAGGGTTACCCCGGCTTCTTCGGCCAGTTTCACCATCGGGCGGAGGCCGATGGCGCAGTTCACCATGCCGTCCAGATCGGAAATGCGGCGGCGGTTGCCGCTCATCACGATCACGTTTTTGATGCCATGGTCGGCCGCATCGCGGATCACTTTTTTGTACTGGCCCTGGAGCTTTTCGTGGTTACTGGGGTCGTTCCAACCTACCTCGATGCTGAAGTCTTTGTGGGAGCCCATGGCGCAGGTCATCCCGTATTTTTTCAGCGTTGGCCAGTCGGCTACGGTGAGGAGTTCGATGCTTTGCAGGCCGATGTCCTGACCGCGTTCGCAGAGTTCTTCGAGCGGGATGTCGTTGTAGCACCATTTGCAGGTACTGTGGTTGGTTTTGTACTTGGCCCCGGCCAGTTGGTCGGCCGCTTCGGTGGCACCGATGGCGCTGGCGATGGAGGCAGCCCCCAGCGTCAGGGCGGCGGATTTGATGGCTTTGCGGCGGGTCATGATCTGAGTTGGTTGGTTACGGGGCTTAAGGTAAGGAAAATACGGCGCGAACGCAGGTACGGGGCAAGTTGGACTTCCGGTGGAGGACTTGTAGTCTACGGTGGGCACACATCTTTACGGCCACGTAAAACCCTCTCCCCCAGCCCCTCCCCAAACCGCCTCCGGCTGGGGAGGGGAGCAAAAACGCTGCGGCTCTGCCTTCGCTTAGTACCTAGTAACTATCATTCTAGTCAATTATTGATAACGTTCATAAGTACTACGTAAGTTGCCTTAAAACGCTTAGCGTTTTCACAAATTCCCTCCCCCGTGGGACCGCCGTAGGCAGCCGCGAAGCGCACGGTTAGGGAGGGGGGGGGCTGCGCAGATCTTACCTCGTGTAAACGTGTGTGCTCACCGTAGACTTGTAGTCCGACCTGTCCTTAAATAAAGTCGGATTCCAAATCCTCTACCGTTACTCTGCACCTGCGGCCGCGCCCTAACTGCTTCCTCTATTAAATAAACCAAGAGTAAGTAGTATTTAACCTGGTTTTATCCGAAGAAGGTGAGTGAGCGCAGCGCACGAACGGTAAGTGCGGCAGCAACTCCCGACTCCATGACTCCCGACTCCCTACCGCAACACCGTAACATCCCCCGCATACTCCTGCACCGTACCGTTAATGAAGCGCACGGAAGCCGACCAGACGAAGACCGCCGGGTTGACCGGCTTACCGTCCACCAGCCCGTCCCAGCCAAGACTTGGCTCGTTGGCCATGAAGTTATTGTTTTCAAACTGCAAGCCCCCCCAACGGTCGTAGATGCGGAGGTACTCGATTTCCGCCACCGCCCGGCCACCGAAGATGGTGAAACCGTCGTTGATGCCATCCCCGTTCGGGCTGAAAACATTAGGAACGTAAAGCGGAAGGTCTTCCACCACCAGCAGTTCCAGCGAAGCCGTATCGGTACAGCCAGCGGGGTTAGTACCCACCACCGTGTATAAGGTCGTCTCCACCGGCCCGGCGCGGATGATGGAGCACTCGGGGTTAACGCACTCGAAGGCATCCGGGCCCCATTCGTAGGTAACCGGACTGTAGTTGCTTACGGCCCGCAATAGGGTATCGAAGCCGAGGAAAATCCGGGCGTCGCCTCCGGGGTTGACGGTGAACTCGCGGGGCTGGGTCAGGCTGCCGGTAAGGGAGTCCAGACAGCCATTGGCGTCCATCACGTAGAGGGTGTAGTCTCCGGCCAGGAGGTTGGTGAGCAGAGAATCTGTCTGGAACACCCGATCATCCGTAGCGTAGGTGTAGCCAGGTGTCCCGCCCGAAGCCGTAAGGCGGAAGGAGCCGGTGGCCTCCTCGAAGCAGGTCAGGTCGTTCTCTTCCAGCAGCACGGGGAAGATCTCGTCGGGCTCGGTGATGACTTCGGTAACGGAGCGGACGCAACCGTTCTGGTCCGTAAGTTGAATAACGTAGCTGCCGGGAACGAGGTCGGTTTGTACCGAATCCGACACCGGTTGGCCGTTGAAGGTGAAGGTATAACCGGGGCGGCCACCGCCGGAGAGGGTGATGATCTGCCCGTCGTCCGTGCCAAAGCAGGTGCTGCCCGTACCCTGCGCCACCAGGGTTATGGCGGGTGGCTCCGTAAGCTCTACCTGAAATTCTCCGGTACACCCTTCGGCATCAACGGCAGTGACGTTGTAGATGCCCGCCGCGAGCCCGGTCTGAACGTTGCTGCCCTGGAAGCCGCCGCCCCGGCCAAAGTCATAGCGAAAAGTCGGTTGCCCGTTCGCCAGCTCTATCTGGATGCTTCCGTTCGTATCGCCCGCGCAGACCGGTTCGGTGAACACATCCACGCCCTGCACCAAACCCAGCTGAAGCTCGTCCACAAAGATGTCTTGCTCAACCAGGCAGTTGTTGCCGTCGCGCACCCGCACGTTGACGGTGGAGATGCCGATGCTGCTGATGCTGTTGTTGTTGGCTCCGAACGCTCCACCGTTGATGCTGTACTCGTAGGGCGCAAGGCCGCCACTGAGGGTGGTAAACGTCAGGGCTCCATCCAGCCCGCCCGCGCAGGAGGGCATCGTGATCATGGTGTCAAAAACATAGGGCTCCGGTCCGTCAACGGTGAAGGTGAAGGTGTCTTCACAGCCGGATTCGTCGCTAACGGTTACGGTATAATCTCCGGTACCGAGGTTACTGATGTCTTGGGTTGTTTCGCCGTTGCTCCAGTCGTACGTAAGCGTAGTCGGAGAAAAACTACTGGTAGCCGTGAGGTTGATGACACCCGAAGAGTCGTTGGGGCAAAGAACATCGCTGGTGAGGGCATCGCCCGTAAACTGGCCCTGGCAGCAAATCACGTTCACTTCCTGCTGGTTGAGGATCTCGCGGCAATCCCGGCTGGTGGTGATGACGAGCTCTACGGCCGGCATACCCGCTTCGCCAAAAACCACGGAGTGGGGGCCGGGGCCGCTGGCGGTTGGCGGGTTGGCCGTTGGGCCGAAGTTCCACTCCCGGCTAACGATCTGATCTACGGAGGTTGACTGGTCCTGAAAGGTGAGGGCTTCGCCGACGCAGACTTCGCTGTCCGAAAAGGTAAATTCTGGCTGAGGGCCGAGGAAGGTTCCGGTGCCGCTGAACTCCATGTCAAAACCATCGCCCGAGGCGGAGAAGTTGAAAATCACCACGGCGTAGCTACGCCCGGCCACCATGTCGATGGCGGCAACAAAGTTGTTATTTCCGGCTTGGCAACCGCAGCTTTCCGAGACATCCGTATCGGTAAGGCTGAGGCCGGTGGCGCCAAGGCAGGGTAGGTTTTGTGCGTCGGGCTGGCCGTTGGTTTCTCCGGAATACATACAGCGGAGGGTGAGCCGTCCGGAGCAATCATCCACCCCGTTGGGGAGTTCGTAGACGGCAAAGTCGATGTCTTCGTTGGCCGCCGTACCGAGGGGGGTGACGGTGAAGCCGAGGGTTCCGGACTGATCGCACGTCCATTTATACCACGCCGAATTGTCTTCCGTTGGTACACAGCCCTGGGCGACACAGCCTCCCGCCTGCAAGTCTTCCCGAATGGTGCCGTTACCGGAAAGAAACTCGACACTGAAGGGCGACTTATCGCAGAGCACCACCCCGGTCGGGCAGTCCGCGTCCGGTGCCGGAACGGCGTCGAACTGGTTGACGCAAAGCTCGAAGGTGCCCTGGTTTCCGTTGCGGGCACCCACCAGTATGTGGTAGGTTTCGCCGACGGTCAGGTTGGGCAGGATGGCGTTCACCCCGTTTACGTTGTTGAGGGGGGATTTACAGATCAGGGCATCGTCTCTTTGTAAACTGGCGCAGCCGCCTTCGTAAACCGTCATCTGCGGCTCCTGCAAGCTGCCCCGTTCGTTGCCGGGGATGCGCCCGTCTACGGTAATCCGGGCGGTGTTCTCCAACGCGACGAAGGAGAACCAGACATCCCGAATAGCGTCTTGCTCACTGATGCAGACGTCGTACTGCGCCAGGTCCGTAAAAGAACCCGTTGCGTCGATGTTGGTCGCTCCGGCGTTGCCCGTACAGAAATCGCGCTCCATGGGCAGCATGATCGCGTTCGTACATTCATCGTTAGCGGGCTGCGCCCAAACGATGGCCGGACAAAGGAAACAAAGCAGGAGAAAAAGGTAGAATACTTTCATCGGGGATGGCTTGCGGTATTGCTCAAGAACGAGCAACACGCTTGAGACTATACAAATGACCGCTTCTTTACGTTGTTTCGTTGGTGAGAGGCCGACTTATCGGCGGATTTATGATATTGGTAACAAGGCTGAGTGCCGTGGAGTATTAACAACAACGTGGGGTTTAGACGGAAATGCATCCGCTCACTATCACATCTATCAATCTATTTTACATTCCTGAAGTCATCAGCAAATCAATATCCGTACAGCGCATCTCGAAGCGTTTGCCGAGGTAATCGTTCGTGAGGCAGCCCCGGAAGGTATAGACGCCGTGCCGCATCCCCGCCCGACGCAGGATGAAGTGCTCGAAGGAGCGCGCGCCGTCGGCTTTCAGCAGCATGGGAACAAGCACATTGCTGACCGCGATGCTGGCCGTGCGCCCTACCCTGCTGGCCAGGTTGGGTACGCAGCAGTGGATCACGTCGTGCTTAACGAAGGTAGGTTTGTCGAGGCTGGTGAGTTCGCTGGTGGCAAAGCAGCCGCCCTGATCGATGCTCACATCAATGATGACGGAGCCGGGGCGCATCTGGCTCACCATCTCTTCACTAACCACTACGGGTGTGCGGCCGTTTTCGGCGTGGATGGCCCCGATGACCACTTCAGCCGTAACCAGTTCCCGGCGCAGGTAAAGCGGGTTGATGGCGCTGGTGTATAACTGCCGGCCGACGCTGTTTTGCAGCCGCATCAGTTTATGAATATTGTCGTCGAAGATGCGGACCTCCGCGCCCATGCCGAGGGCTGCGCGGGTAGCGTACTCGGCCACTACCCCACCGCCGAGGATGACCACTTTTGCGCTCGGAACGCCGGAAACACCGCCGAGCAAAACACCGGGGCCTCCCTGTACGGAAGACAACAAATGCGCCGCCGTTTGAACGGCGGAAATACCCGCCATTTCGCTCATGATGCGCACAATCGGAAAACAGCCATCTTCATCCTGAAGGTACTCCATCGCCAGGGCGATGATGCGTTTGTGCTTGAGCCGGTAGAGGTACTCAGCGCTGATGGTGGGCAGTTGCAGGGGGCTGATGAGCACCGTATTGGGCTGCATCATATCAATCTCCTCCAGCGTTGGCGGTGCCACCTTGAGGATCACCTTCGCCTTACGGTACACCTCCTGGGCGGAGTAGGCGATTTCGCCGCCGCTTTCGCTATACGCGTGGTCGGTAAAGTTGCTCGCGGCACCAGCTTTGGTTTCAATCAGGACGCGGTGGCCACGGCTGCTCAAATTCGCCACGCCGCTGGGCACCAGGGCCACACGTTTTTCCTGCAGCGTGATCTCCCGGGGGATGCCGATGTACAACGATTCCTGCTTGTGCTGAACGGCAAGCGTTTCGGTTTGGGTCTGGCCGTAGCCGGACGTTAGCTCCTCGGGGAGGGATACCTTTTTTTTATCCTTACTGCTCATTGATGGTAAATGGGTTGGCCGGGCGTGTTGAGGTAACACTTTAGGAGCGTGGAGGTTGTGTTGGCGGCGGCAAATTAGGTTTTGGGGGCGCGGCCGCAGGTGCAAGGGGAGGTAATGAGAACGGTATCAGGCAACCCCTTAGTCGGCAACGAATAAAACATCTGCGGAAAAAAGATGGTCAACGAGCCCCAGGCTATGGCGGCTGGCTACTGCGCCCTCAGCCGCAACCACCGCCCAGCTTAGTTGTTTGCGCGATTTCGTCGCTGCGCTAAAAACCCGCTGCTTCTTGAGCAAACCTTCGGCAGTTGGCTTATCAACAATAAATGGCTCGCTGTAGAATTTCGCCTCTACTAAGTTAATCACCCCGTCGTTCCGGTCCAGGACTAAGTCAATCTGTGCTCCTTCTGAGGTTTTGTCCCCTCCCTGGTAAAAAGTGGAGGCTTGCGTAAACACTCCTCCTATTTTCAGTGCATCCTTCAGTTGAGGGATATGCTCTAGCACCACCGTTTCAAAAGCGTAGCCGCACCAGGATTTAAAGGACTGGCTCTGGCTTAGCGCCATAAAACTACCAGCGCCTCCGTAAGTATTCGGTTCAATAAACCTCAAGTAGAAACTGGAGTACTGATCTGTCAGGCGGAAGCGAAGGCCTTTTTTCTTCTTACCGTAGGTAGGGTGTGCAGTTATAAAGCCACTTTCGCTAAGCTCTTCAAGTACTCGGCTTAAGTAACCACCGTCCGCTATTCCTGCTGCCGATATTAACTGCTGCCGATCGTAGCCTTGCTGGGTCTTTCCTAAGGCGCGGATGACTTTCACGTGAGACTCCGACTGGTCAAACAAAGCGGGGTAAAGGGCGTTGAACTCGTCTTTCAGTAGCCCATCCTCAGAAAAAGCAATACGATCTATTGCTTGAGCAGCACTCTCCCCTACCTCTACTTCTTTCAAATAATGCGGTATTCCTCCCATTGCCATATAAAGCAACAACAACTGTCGTTGATTCATATTTATGTGCCGACCTTTTAAGTAGGCCGCAGTATCGGACAAGTTAAATGGGCGTAAACGGATTCGTTTCGTTACCCGGTTATGTAACCCTCCCTTATCTCTCAAAATTTTCTTGATCATCCAGGAAGCCGCAGAACCGCAAATTACGACCACAACGTTCCGGCGCACCGCCCAGCTGTTCCAGAAATAAGTAAGCCCCATTAAAAACTTCCCTTTATGAGTAGCTAGCCACGGGACTTCATCAAAGAAGACAACTCTTTTAGTTTTGCCATCATCCGTCGCATCAAGTGCTTCGGTAAGTTGAAAAAACGCATCCAGCCAATCCTCTGGCAGGGGTTGTCGCGCTAAGCCGGGAAAGGCTACCCGCATCCGCTGCTGAAAATTACGCAACTGGTCTTTCTTCGTTGCGTACTGCAAGCCCGATATTTCAAAGGCGATCTCCTCTTTATAAACCGAGTGTATGAGGAAGGTTTTACCCACGCGCCTACGGCCAATAACCGAAATCATTTCTGCCTCAGCGGAAGAAAGTGCTTTCTTAAGGGTCGCTATTTCCCTCTCCCGCCCCGTTAAAATGGTGCTCATAACACGAATGTACGTCGGAATCTATCATTTAATCGTAGATTCCGAGCTGTAATAATTAAAGGCTGAAGCTGTCCTTACAGCTCAGCTTAGCGAAATAATGTTAAAATTAAGCCTCGCTGTACCCCAGCCTCGCTCCTCTACATTCTATTTCCAAACTTATCAACTACAACGAATTATGCGTTACCTAACCCTGTTGTTCTGCCTCATGGCGGGCCTCACCCTTCATGCCCAAAGTGGCTACGAATCAAAAAACACCTGGGAGATCAGTGCGAGCTTCGCGCCAGATATTCACAAGCGTCCTTACCTTACTGGTGTTCGCCTGGAGACGAATCCGGACGATATTCCCCTGAGCCAGCGTCGGTTCACGTTCTTTGACACCATCACTATTGTGGGGCAAGACCGCATCTTCAACCGCCAGCCGGGCTTTGGCTTCAGGGCGGAACCATCTAGCTCTAACCTCTGGTTCAGTGCAAGTATAACCGCTCACCGGCGTATAGGGGAGGGCTTAGACATCTCCGCCGGCCTGTTCTATAGCCAGGCGGGGTTTACTACTGGTATCAATAGCAATGTCGTTCAAGCGGGTGTAGTAAACACGACTGTCCCTATTATTTACAACCTCGAGATTGTAGAGCAACGGGCCTACGGAATTACCGCCCGGGGCAACTATCACGTCTTCCCCAAAGCCCGCTTACATCCCTATTTCGGAATGGGCGTAAACCTTTACCATTTCAAACGAACCCGTTTGAATGCGGGCCGGGCCTACGCCAGCGAAACCGTTACGGTTTTACCCGCTAGTACTTCTCAACCTTTATCCGAAAACAGTTCTGTTTCGTTAGATTTTATCGCTACCGCTGGTCTCCTTTTTCGGCTGACGGATGATTGGTCCTTCGGCCTGGATATTACGAGTCGTCCCTTTATCGGGCCGGGGCTGGTGGGGCTTCAGGTTCGGCGGCGGTTATAGGTTGATGATGATTGCTTGCTGAAACGAAAGCGTGGGGTTCCGAAACCGCTTTGCGGTGTTCTGCACCCCACACTAGGTTAAGCGTCCCTCCGGGGCTTCACTCAAAACGCCAGCCATTCAGCCTCAAGTAAAAGATATATCTTGCGGCTCTATAAACACATGTAAGCCCTGCCTTATGCGCCTTCTTTTAGCCCTGTTCATCCTATTTCCTGTTTGTCTTTTTGCTCAGAAACAGGACGTTGATGTCTTTGGCAAGGGGTGGTACCTGAGTGTTTCGGCGGGGCTGGAGGTTGAAAATAAATTCAGCATAACGCCCTACGTTACCGCCAATGACACCCTTCCGCGTATGGGTGTCATCATTACCAACTTTCCGCGCCGCCCGGATACCGTAAGGCTTAACGGAATCGAAACCGTTTACTTCGAAGAGCCCAGCCTGCGGCGCAATGCCCGCCGCGAACAAGCCCTGGCCAGTTTTCTCGGAAGTATTCGTATCCACTACCGGAGTAATGACCGGCTGGAGTACACATTTGGTTTATTTTACCAACCCACCTACGAGGACATACCCCGTACCAGCGATGTTGACGGACTGCCCGAAAACTTCTTCTACATATCGAATGGTGTAAAGAAAACCTCCGGCGGCCTGCTAGGTGACATTACCTACCACCTGCGCAAGGGTAAGCGATTGCGGCCTTATTTCGGCCTTCAGTCCCGATTCGGCGCAACGCGCAGTGAGGCCTTGCTCATCGCACGGGTGTTCCCTGGCTTAAACGAAGAAATAGATTTAACGGAGAACATAGTAGAACGCTTTCGCACCAATACCATTTTTGATGCAGAGCTTGACCTGCTAGCAGGCATTAATTATCAACTTGGCGGCCGTTTGGCCATCGGCATCGAAGCTAGCGTCAGTCGGTACTTCATTCCAGGCACGCTTCAACTCCGGTACCGGCTAGGAAAAGACCGGGAGGCGCGCCGTTGAAATTAAAGGCAACTCAAAAGCCATACTTTAGGGTGATCACCTAAAAACCCGTTCAATGCGATTTGCACTAATTTTACTATTCGTCTTCCCTCTTTGCTTAACCGCTCAAGTAGATCCGTTTGGTAACGGCTTCCAAATAAGCCTGACCCTGGAACCCACCTGGCAAAGGAACCTCACCATAAGGCCGAGGGTAACGGCAGCCGATACCGTTTTGTGGCGGGGTGGCCTAACTCAGGGTCGGTTAAGTGGGCGTAGGTTCCCACCGGATACGATCAGGTTCAACGGCACCGAAACTGTTTACTATTCCGAGCCGACGCTGGATAGGACAGTCCGCAGAAAGCAAGCCATTTTTAAATTACTAAGCAGTGTACGGCTGCACTACCGGTTTAACAATAACTTCGAGATCAGTACCGGGCTTTTGTTTCAGCAGTATGATGACGATAGGCGGCCGCAAAGTGTAGAAGAATTCCCCGAAGACTTCTTCTACTCCGCCAGCAGAAGCCGCAGTACTTACTTCGGCGTAGGAACCGATGCGACCTATCACTTTTTGAGGGATCGGAAATTTCGCCCCTACGCTGGCTTACAGCTACGAACGGCGATCTTTCATTTCGAGACACGAGGTATACAATGGGTCTTCCCCGGAGAAAACCGAGAAGAACCCCGTCTGGACGAGCTCCGCCCTGCCTTCCGGCAAAACACTATTTTCGACTTTGACCTGAAGTTGCTCGCTGGCGTAAACTACCAGTTTGCGGACCGCTGGATGGTCGGCTTCGAGGCGCACCTCAACCGCTATCTTATCCCGATTCCAAGAGCCCTACAAGTCCGCTACCGTTTAGGTAGTAACCGTAGGGAGGCGGGGCGTTAATTTTGAATCGGTTACTGTGTAGCTTTCAGCAAGCACGGCTAGAAGCTGGAGGCTTAAGGAACACCAAATCACATAAGCACTGCAGCAAACGTGACCGGTTAACAAGGCGCTGTTTAGGCTAGCAACAAATCTTCCTCAACCCAACCCCGCATCCTGCGGCCGCGCCCAAAAAGAAAACGGGCGCACCGCAAGTAACTGCGAGGCACCCGAAATCTGGTTATTGGTTAGTTCTTGTCTAAGCAACCAACTTACCGATCCGCTTACGCAGTTCGTGCTCAGAGGCGAGGCCTTTGAGGCTGTCTTTGAGTTGATTACCCTCCATGAAAAAGAGTGCGGGAATGCTGCGTACGCCAAACTTCTCGGCCAGCTCACGTTGTAGATCGATGTTGACTTTTACGATGTCGACTTCATCGGCGTACTCTACGGCCAGCTTTTCGACCGTTGGGAGGAGGGCCTGACAAGGGCCACACCAGTCGGCGTAGAAATCAATGACGAAGGGCTTTCCGCCTTTGACGAGATCGTTGAATTGTTTGTTGGTGGTGATGGATTGCATCTTGAAATAGTTTTAGTGGTTAAGAATTGATACTACAAAGTTAGGCGGTCTACCGAGCCGGCAATTACCAATTTTCCACTGGTGGTGGTCAATTCTTCCCGTTGAGGTGCGACGGGTCAATAGATCAGTCTTCTATTGTACAAAACATACTCATCATTTCTTTTAACAAAACTGAAATGGCCGCACTCCGCGCCCCAGCTTTTTTCATTTACATCGCAATTACATTCTCTCCAGCCATAATTCATTTCATAGACCAATATCGAATCCTGCCGTTTAGTAGCAGGCCCGATGTAAGTCTCTGGATTAATTTTTTTATCAAAAAAAATATCCCCTCTTCCTTCTGCCATTTGAAAGAGCAGTGAGTCGAATTTCAAAAATTTCAGGGTTACCTCTCTAAAAGGTATTCCTTTTTCACCGTGTTCTTGCAAAGACATTTCCGTATATTCCGTGATGTCAACTACACTATAATTCAGGGCATACTTGTTGGAGGTCTCACATTTATGTATAAAGTAGCTTAAGTCTTTACGTACAGGGTCTTTTACCTTTTCAGCAGATTTATTTCTTAAACCACAACTAATCATGAGGCAAGTAACGAATACTATAAGAATACTCCTTCTCATAACACAGTTATTTTCTTCATGATTGTGTGTTCGCCTAGGGTGAGGACAATAAAGTACATTCCTGGCTAAAACATCATTCGTGTCAAAGACACTCTCGGCGGCCCATAATCTTTCATAAGTATCGAAATCAAACTCACGATAGCCGTGCTCCCGCTTAAACTCTTGTTTAATTCCAGCGATCAGAACATTGTTCAAGCGTTTAGTACCGTCCGTAAACATCTGCCCGACTTTGGAAAAAGGGTTCTTTCCCGCCGCAACGAATTTATTGGAATTTTCATCCTTTCGTAACGAATAAAATCCAATTTGGCCTACATTAAGTGAAACCCCGTGTGGAACAATCTGAATGGCCGAATCCGTAAAGCCTCCTAAGGTTTTAACCTCAATGATACGGGCCATCTGATTTTTAGCGTAGTAGATGTTTTCAATCTTTACGCGGCTTATTTCAAAAATATTTCCTGTTTCTAAATCAACCTCAGTTTTCTTTTCTAAAACAACACCAAAGACCACTGTTTCCGGTGCGATTAGATTGTTACTTTCCTGTGCAAAACCATAAGTCGATAACACCATAAAGATGGCAATTAGCAGGTAAGCAGGTAAGTTTACTTTTCATGGGATTCTGTTTACGCCTAAACCAGAGCCAATAAGCAATGTTTGGTCCGAGAGACAAAATAATAATCTTTATCCAGCTAAGATAAAAAAGGGAATGCTACTTTTCAGTAACATCCCCTTAAGAATTAATTTATTTTATTCATCAATTACTAGTCAAGAACACCCGCAAGTGCACCTTCAGCAAGCTTTTGCCCCATCTTATCATAAGTTCCGTCTTCCAGCTTCGAGCGAACGGCCTTAAAGGCATCAAGTGTTGTCTGGATGTCTTCGGGCGTATGCTCGGCGGTCGGGATCATGCGGAGCAGGATCTGGCCTTTCGGGATCATCGGGGGAAGCACGATGGAGCAGAAGATGCCGTAGTTCTCGCGCATATCGTAGATCAGGGCGCCGGCTTCGTATTCGTTGCCCTTCATGTATACGGGGGTTACGCAGGCACCGGTGTTGCCGATATCGAAGCCAGCTTCTTTGAGGCCGCTTTGCAGGTGGTTCACGTTGCGCCACAGTTTTTCGCGCAGCTCGGGCATGGTGCGCAGCAGGCGCAGGCGGGTCAGTGCGCCCTTCACCATCGGCATGCAGAGGCTCTTGGCGAACAGCTGGCTCCGGAGGTTGTAGCGGAAGAACTCCATGATGTCCTTATCACCGGAGATGAAGGCACCGAAGCCAGACATCGCCTTGGCGAAGGTGGAGAAGTATACGTCGATCTGGTCCTGAATGCCTTGGGCTTCGCCAGCGCCCATACCGGTTTTGCCGAGGGTACCGAAGCCGTGCGCATCGTCAACGAGGAGGCGGAAACCGTACTCTTCTTTGAATTCGCAGATTTCCTTCAGGATGCCCTGCTCGCCGCGCATCCCGAAGACGCCTTCGGAGATCACGAGGATGCCGGAGTTGCGCTTTTCGGCTTCCTTCTTCGCCTGCTTGATGCGGACTTCGAAGTGCTCAATGTCGTTGTGCTTGAAGGCGTACTTGGGGCCGGTGTGCATCCGGATGCCGTCCATGATACAGGCGTGGTCGTCGCGGTCGTAAACCACCACATCGTGGCGGCTCAGACAAGCGTCGACGACGGACATGATGCCCTGGTAGCCGAAGTTGAGCAGAATGGCTTCTTCCTTTTCGGTGAACTCGGCGAGTTCTTTTTCCAGCTGTAGGTGTGCGTCGGTCTCGCCGCTCATGATGCGGGCGCCCATTGGGTACGCCATGCCGTATTCCGCAGCGGCGTCGGCATCTGCCTTGCGCACTTCGGGGTGGTTGGTGAGGCCGAGGTAGGAGTTGATGCTCCAGATGATGTATTCCTTACCGCGGAACTGCATGCGGGGGCCGAGTTCGCCTTCCAGTTTGGGGAAGGAAAAGTAGCCGTGCGCTACGTCCTGGTACTGCCCAAGAGGGCCTTTGTGGTTAAACTTTTCAAAAAGATCTTTCATTTACTCTCGCTTTTGATGTCGCAAAGATACGGAAGCGATAATTAGGGGCGTAATGTACGGGCGGGGATTCGGTCTTCGGAGGGTCAGATTTTGGTTCGGTAGTCTTGTGGTTTGGTGGTTCCTGTCGGTGTTTTCAGGGTACTGCCTTATGGCATAAGCTGAAAACAATGTGTGAGGGCCCGCCGTAGTTTCTTACCTTGCTTCTCAACTCAACCAGCACCCGCGGCCCCGCCCTCATGACCCTGACCAAAATCTTCAAAACCTCCTGCCGTCTCTTCCTCCTGCTCATCGCTGCAGTACTGCTATTTTTTAACGCCGCATTCTACCACTCACCAGACTTTGAAACCGCTAAAAGCGGAACCTGGAACGAGGACGTCCGGCACCAACTCACTCACTTGAAACCCGAGATGCACTCCGGTGCGGCCAGTGAAATGCAACGGCTATTCCCCGAAGGGCATCTGTTCATGAACGCGCTTTACGGCCTTGCTTGGGTTGATGTACAAGTCGGCAACGAAGAAAGCAGATCCGAAATAAGTTGGGCTTTAGCGGAGATGAATTCAGAAAATGGCCGTCGCATCTTCAACGAAGAGCTTCCGTTGCCGTACGGCGCTTTCTACCGTGGATGGACAAATTACCTGACGGGGAAAAGGCTTGAAGCGGACGTGGTTTCAAATGAAACTACCAGCCTTCACGAAGATAATTTTCGGCTAAACTGTTCCGAGATCGCTCGTGCGTTCCGCGAAGTACAAGGCCCCTACCTGGAATCATATCACAACGGTATTTGGCCCGCAGACAACGTACTTGCCATCGCTTCCCTCTCCGCTCATGATCGTTATTTTGATACCCTCCGCTACCAGCCGCTGATCAAAGAATGGATCGGCAAGGTCAAAACCCAGCTAGACCCCGCCACCGGTCTGATCCCCCACGTCTTCTATCCGGACACCCCGCCGCAGGGCGCACGCGGTAGTTCCCAAAGCCTGATCCTGAGCATTCTGCCGGAGATCGATTCGGCTTTCGCGGCAGAGCAGTACGCCCTGTACCAAAAGTACTTTGTAGGCCGCAGGCTCGGCCTGCCCGGCATCCGGGAATATCCGAAAGGTACCGATGGCACGGGAGATGTTGACTCCGGACCGGTCATCTGGGGCATTGGTGGCGCGGCGTCCGTTGTGGGGCAGCGGGCCGCTTACGCCAACGGAGATTTAAGGCTGTATAAAGGTTTGCGCAACAGCATTGAGGCTTTTGGCGGTGGCTTCACCTGGTTCGGGAAGAAGCGCTACCTCTTCGGGCAGTTGCCGATGGCGGATGCTTTCATCGCGTGGAGTAACTCGGTGGAGCAGGCACCGGTGGAGGCACCAGTTACGGTTCCCTGGGTTATCCACCTGGCTTCTCTGGTGGTGCTCCTGCTGCTGGGTT
>CAYWMW010000076.1:0-3474 GCA_964458975.1 uncultured Lewinella sp.
ACGGGCGGCGGCGCGCAGGTGCAATGAAAGGGTTATGCTTGCGCCGTCTCGAACTCAATCAGGACCACGATCACTCATTCCCACCAGAATAACTTATTATTCCGCAAGCCCTAAGTGTAAAGACCCGACCTTTAAAACCCACTTTGCACCTGCGGCCGCGCCAATTCTTACTTACCTTTAGCCTGAACACTAAGGCATAAACACAGTTATCCGATAGATGGACAAGCACACTTACGATCTTTTAATCATTGGCTCTGGCCCGGCAGGCGCAACCGTGGGGCGATTTGCTGCGGCGGCCGGGCTCTCCGTTTTGCTCGTAGATAAGAAACAGGAACTCGGTGCACCGATCCAGTGCTCGGGTGCCGTGAGCCGGCATGCCCTGGAGGACGTCGGCATTGCGCCGGATGAAGAATACATCCTGGAGGCGATTTACGGCTTCGCGATTTACGACCAGGCGGGCGCTTCCACTAAGATCGATTACCGCAAACTGAAGGCTGATGAATACGGCGAAGCCCCCGGCCGCAAACCACTCGGCTACGTAGTAGATCGCCGCCGTTTTGACCGGTACCTGATGACGCAGGCCGAACGCGCCGGCGTAGAAACCTGGTTGAAAACCGAGGGCCTGGGCTACAAGCCTACCCCCGACGGACGCTGCGATGTATCCCTGCGGCGCTTCAACCAAGAGATTACCGTGAGCTGCAAAGTGCTGGTTGGCGCAGATGGCCTGATGAGCCAGGTCGGTAAATGGGCTGGCCTGCAAACCCACATCAAAATCACCGAGCTGGCGGGCTGCTTGCAGTTCATCGTCGATAACGTAGAAACAGAAGGCCTGCTGGAAATCGTGACCGGCCATGAGTGGGCTCCCGGAGGGTACGCATGGGTATTTCCTAAAGGCCACGGTTACGCGGAAATCGGCCTTGGCGTAATTCCTACCCTGACGGATAAGCCCGCCCGTTGGCATCTGGACCGGTTCATCAAAGAATCTTTCTTTAAGGACCGCTTCAAAAACAGCCGCATTCTGGAAATCCAGGGCGGCGGCGTACCGCTGGCCGCCCCGCTGCGAACCCAGTATGCGGACAATATGATTTTGGTGGGCGACGCCGCGCGCCACGTCAACCCGGTAACCGGTGGAGGCATTCATACGGCACTTAGCGGCGGAAAGATCGCTGCACAATTCCTGATAGCGCACCTGTCTGGAACGATGGGTAAAGACTGCTCCGCCGCCCAGATGAAAGGCTATCAGGACACCTGGCTGGAACAGCTTGGAGACAAGATGTGGAAACTGTACCACACCAAAACCAAAGTGTTCCAACACGCGGACGTTGTTACCCGTGATGCGGAACTGTACGCTACTATGTCAGACTACTTTGACCCCAACTCTGAATACAAAAAGATATGAGCAAGCCAGCACCGGTTATTTTTGACATTGGCTGGAACGCCTGCATAAATTGCGGAGCCTGCGTAGCAATCTGCCCGCAGGAAGCCGGGTTTATTAGTCCGTTTGATACCATCGCGGTAAACGAGGTCTGTGACATTGCGTGTCTGCTCTGCGAAAAGATTTGCCCGGTGGATACAATCACCCACGAAACAATCACCACTGGCCCGCAAACGCCTACCATTCCCTAAACAAGTCAAACCTTAACCTTTAGCTACTGATATTCGTGGTATTTTTGCACCCGTTTAGATAATATTTGCTTGTGGTTGTTCTTCCCCCCGGCCCTGAGTGAAAGAGTACAAGAAAACAGTAAAGTGACATCATAAAGATGCCTGAAACCCGTTTACATCCGCAAGGGGCACTTCGGTGGCCCGCGCACTTTTGAAATCTGTAATCCCATGCCCGGCCTTTCCGGGCCGTAAAAACCTGTTTATGAAGTACGCCCGACTCGCTAGTCTGGGGTTGGTGCTTGCCCTGATGAGTGGCGGCACCCTCTTTGCACAACAACTTTCACTTTTCACACAATACCGGGAAAATGCTACCCTGATCAACCCGGCGGCAATGGAAAGCGACTTCCTCACCTCCGAAGGAGATTACAACATGACCTTCGGGGCCAATTACCGCCGCCAATGGGCGGGCTTGGAAAATACTCCTGAGACACAGTCGGTGCGTTTTTCCTACGTGAACAATCGCCTTAGTGGTGCTACCTTCTCTGCCGGAGGGCACCTGATAAACGACCAAACCGGGCCTACGGGCTACACCGGCTTTTATGGCCGGATCGGTACCATCATCGGTCGTAACCCTGAATACGCTGGTATTAGCCTGGCCCTTTCGGCCGGTTACGTCGGTTACCGGGTTCGGAGCAGCGAACTGGTGGTACGTGATCTTGGTGATGGCCTGACGGGAGTTGACCAGAGCCAGAGCCACCCCGACCTCGGCTTTGGTGTCTTTGCCTACAATTACGTTGGTAATGACCACATGCTCTACGGTGGTGTTTCTGTGCCGCAGCTACTTGGGTTCAACATCACTTTTCAGAACGATAACGGGGAATTTGACGTACAGCGCCTGCGCCACTATTACGGCACCGCTGGCTGGTACTGGTTTACCGGCCAGGATAGCTACCTGGAAGTGAGCAGCTGGATCAAGTACGTTGAAGGAGCCCCTCTGAACGCTGATGTCAACGTACGCTACCAGCTGCCCAGTGCGCCTTACATCGGCATGGGCCTCAGCACTGCTCAGAATTTTCATTTTGAAGCAGGCATCAACGTCGGCCAGTCCTACAATTCCGACACCAACTTCCGGATCGGCTACGGGTTCGACTATTCCTTCAGCAGCTTCGGGCCCACTGCAGGCAGCACCCACGAATTGCAGGTGGCTGTTTCTTTGGCCCGTTAAGCCAACCTGCAACCTGCAACCTGCAACTTGACAACCTCTTATCACATCCCACGGACTATTTTAAGCTCTTTACCCATGCGGTACTTATACCTTGTTTTTTGCCTGCTTTGCGGCGCTTCCGCTTTTGCTCAGACTGGAAACTCTACCACACTTATCCTACCCGACGTTGAAGCTGACAGCGGAACTGAGGTTTGTTTGCCAATTACGGCGATTAACTTCTCTTCTGGTGTTGAATTTAGCTTTGCTTTGCAGTGGACACCACCCGGAGAGGGAGGTGCTCTCGACTTTAGCAGAGTAGACCTGACCAGCAGTGCGCTACCTAATTTGGATATGGCAGATTTTAACCTGACGGATTACGTCGCTGCCGGGCTGATTACCGTAGAATGGGGTAATTACGAAAATGGTGAAACATGTGCTGAGCGTGATGGTGTAGTTACCCTGGATGACGGGGAAATTCTCTTTGAAGTCTGTTTTAATGTCTCCGGGCCAATTGCAAGCAATCACCCCATAAATTTCTTTAACCTTCCGGACGATCCTTTTACACCAGAAGATGAAGCTGTTAGTATTATCTTTAACAAGCCCCCGCAGTGTAATACGGTTGGGGATGCTTTCCCTGGTGTAAGTGATGGTTCGGTAACGATTGG
>CAYWMW010000076.1:3574-16800 GCA_964458975.1 uncultured Lewinella sp.
GTAATACGGTTGGGGATGCTTTCCCTGGTGTAAGTGATGGTTCGGTAACGATTGGAGTGAAGCCGTTGATACTCACGGTAGAAGAGCCTGTCGGCATTTTTCTTCCCGGCAATATTGTTTGTATGAAGGTAATAGCCGAATCAGGTTTCGACGACATCAACGGTTTTCAGATTCCTTTAGCTTTTGACAGTACGGTCCTTCGTGCTCTCTCCGTCGACGTGGAGGAGAGTTTGCTACCCGCTTACACCGACGAAAACTATCAATTGTATGAAGGGACAGGTATTTTTGGGCTATGGGCTCCTTTTGGGATCGCTCCTCAGAGTATTCCGGATGGTACCACCTTGTTTACGGCTTGTTTTGAAGTAATTGGAGAATGTACGGAGCGAACCGACGTTGTGGTGAGGAATACCGAGATTATAAATCCTATGTCAGGAAATATACTTGAAACACTTCTTGAAGCTAATTCTGAGACTGGTGATACACGGTTGATAATTCCTGTTATCGGAGGTGAGCCTACCCGTTTCATCATTGACAACTGTAACCCCGAAGGCTTCGACGTGGTCGTCAACTGTCCTGATGGAGAGGTGAATTTCGGAGACACCGAAGTCTGCGTTGAATTTCAGGCAGGCGACGACTTTAGCCGGATGACCGACATTGACTACCTGATCAACTGGGATCCTAGCGTACTCGAATTTGTCGCCGTTCGGCAGCGTAACCCAACGATGAACATTGACGCGGGCAATAACGGAGACTTTGACTATGACCGGACGGACGATGGCATCCTTGCGTTTGACTGGGCGGCCAACGGTAGCTCCTTCGTTAATCTTCCCGCAGGGACGGTAACCTTCGCCGTCTGCTTCAATGCGATCGGTTTTGGCGGCACCAGCCCCATTGTAATTTCTGATTTTCGCAACAATATTGAATCTACCGAGGGCTTTTTCAACGGCCTGAACCCGACAAACTGCGCGGTGATCGTACAACAGCCCGATGGCGTTGCGATCAACTTCACCGACGAAGGATTTAGCAGTACTGCGGATAACTGCACTGATATTACGGTGACAGGCTTTACGGACGTAACCGGCTTCACGTTATACGTGTTTGTGCCTAATTTTTTACTTGACTACCGCAGCTTTACCTCTCCGATTCCAGGGGTTACGGCGGTGGAAATATCCGCAGGTCTGCTTCAGGTAACCTACCCGCCCGGTAGCCCTCCGATCGATGTCCCGGATGGAGGTTCCGTAGGTTCCGTATGCTACCGCGCCCAAGACAATGCGGTGCCCGGAGAATGTGCAGAGTATGGCTCTTCGGATTTCATCGGTAGCGAGGTCTTTACCACCGAGAGTGGTGCCAACTCCGTAGCTGTAGAATCCTTCAACGCCGAAGCCTGCGTCCTCTTCCCGAACGGCTTTGGCCTCATCGTCGGGGATACAGAAGCGGACATCAACGACCAGGTTTGTGTACCGGTTAGCGTAACCCGCTTTACCGACGTGACGCGGGTGGCTACGGCTTTCCGATTTAATACTATGGATCTGGACTTTTCCTCAGTGAATCTTAATGGAAACTGGCCAGGGCTCACGATTCCTGACTTTGATCTCTCTGGTGTCAACTCCGGGCAGATCAACCTCAACTGGTCTACCCCAAACCCTAATGGCCAGGTTATCGCAGATTTAGATACCGTTCAGGTTTTTGAAATCTGTTTCACTACCGGCCCGGAAGACGGGTGTACGGAAGTGGAACCGGTTAATGGCTCAACGCCTGCGGTAACGACTGCCGCCGGTGAAGGCTCCATCATTTACCGAACCGGTGAGGTTTGCCTTAATGATCGACTGGAGCTGCTCAGTCTTACGGTTGTTGATGCTAGCTGTGTTGGTATTGACGACGCTGTGGTACTGTATGAAGTTGCCCCACGTCCTAACAACGAAGATATCACCGTAAGGGCCTCCCCTAACCCGGTTCGCCGTGCCAATGATGGCTCCATTGAAGGCTTGCTGCCGGGCCGGGTCGATCTGGCTTTCTTCAACCCGGATGGTTCGGTTCGTTTGGATACCTTCGTCATGATCGGGGTCAACCCTGACAACGCAGCCGTTGCCAGCGGCGGAGAAGACAAGCAACTCTCCTGCGGAGATAACCCAACTGCCTTAATTAACGGCCGAGATAACGTTGGCGTCATGTACTCTCTTTTCATCGTTAATCCAGACGGCGTCAGCACCCGCTTTGTTGACGATGGTGCTGTTAATGCCGGAAGCTTCGTTCAACTTGTCCGTGACCCCGGAACTTACATTGTAGAAGTGACCAGCGAAGCTGGTTGTATGGACCGCGACACCGTGATTGTTCTTCCCGCCAGCAACCCGGTAGCCGACGCAAACGACGACGGCAACGTTGCCATCGCCTGTGACCCCGGCGGTACAACCCTAACCTGTAATGGCTCCAGCGTTGGCAATGACGTAAGCTACCTCTGGGAACGGGTAACCATCGGTGGCGATGTAATCGAGGCAGTAGGAAATACCTGTGAAGTAAACGTGACCGACCCCGGCCGCTACCGCCTCACGGTCACCTTCGAGGTTCTCGGCTGTTCGGAAACGGATATGGTGATCGTTAGCGACGAGAGCGACCTGCCCAACAGTGTACTCTCCGGCCAGGAGCAACTCAACTGTGACGGAAGCCCGGCGGTACTGTCTATCGGCCCCGCCGAAGAAAACGTCGTTTACACCTGGACGAGAATTAACGAGATGATACCACTCTCCGCTGGCCCGAGCCTGACCATCGGTGAGCTGGGTACCTACGTCGTTCTCCTGACGGATACAATAACCGACTGTACCGTCCGCGATACCGTAGAGGTTATCCCGAGTGTTGGCATCCCGACGATTAGTTTCCCGGCGGATCAAACCATCAACTGTAACCCGGATACTACTCAGCTGGAAGTCAGCTACACCAATACGGTAGACGGTAGCACCCGCTACGCCTGGAGCTTTGAGGACGGCGGCCGGGTAGTGATTACCGACCTGAACATCGCCAATCCACGCATCACAAGGCCTGGAACCTATAAGGTTGTGGTCTCCAACGGTGCTTGTCAGGACAGCGCTACGGTTGTCATCAACGAAGCTATCTTGCCTACCGTGGAAGCGGGAGACGAGGGCACCCTCCTCTGCTCCGAAGATTTCCAACTCACCGGCTCCGCCATGAGTGTAACCAGCAATTCCTTCAGCTTCCAGTGGTCGCTCGGTGGTGCACCGGTACCGATGGGCGCGGCAGCTTCTGTTGTGGTTAGCCAGCCGGGAACCTACATCCTGGAAGCCACTGACGATGTTACTGGTTGTGTGGCAACAGACTCAGTCGTCGTGCTGGCGCCTACAGGTTTCCCGGAGTATACACTCGCGGATACCGTAAGGGGCCTCGGTTGTGACCCCACAACGGTACAGCTTCGGATTGTTGGCAATGATGTGTCTACCTATGACATCGCCTGGACCGATCCGCTGGGAGCAGCAATCGGTACCGAAGACATCGTAAGAACCGGTGAACCCGGAACGCACTTTATCTCTATCACGAACCCGGAGACGGGCTGTACCGCACTTGACTCCGTGCTGGTGATCGACGACGGTACGGACGTTCCTTTCATCTCCTTCCGCCAGAACTCTTTGGACATCACCTGTGAGTCCGGCCGCGCAATCATCGATGCCGCAAACTCTTCCCAGGGGGCAAACCTTACTTACACCTGGAGCAACGTTGAAGGCGGAGAAGAACCCACCACCCAGGGCAATGACTCCCTGCGGGTAAATACCGCCGGTACCTACCGCCTCACCATCCTGAACGAAGTGAGCCAGTGTAGCGCCTTCCGCGATGTCATCGTCACGGACTCCCGTGAATTTCCGAACGTAGAGGCCGTTGAGGGCGTGACCCTCGACTGTGACGTACGGATGACCACCATCGGTATCAATATCCTCGATCAACCGAACGATTACACTATTCAGTGGTTTGATTCTGACCCGGATTCACAGCTTCCACGCGATACCAACCGAATTGCTATAACCGATGGAGGTGTTTACAACGCGGTAGTTATTAACCCACTTACCAGTTGTGTAACCACCATCCGTATTGAAGTCGAAGACCTCATCGACAGCATCGCGACGCTGGCCATCATGGAACCCGATAGCTTTGATTGTAACAACACCACCATCACTATTGATGCCTCCGGAACGGAACTCAACAACGCTGACCCTAACGGCATCACCTGGTCTAGTTTCGACGGCAACAACATCACACCGGCTACCGGCTCGCTGATCGTTTCCGTGGATGGCCCCGGTGATTACGAACTGTCGGTCACGGACATCTCCGGCTGTACCGTGCGCGATACCGTTACCGTAGTAGCGGCCAACGATACGCCCTTCGCCCAGGCGGGGGACGATCAGGAAATAGAGTGTGGCGAAATGATTCAGCTCGATGGCTCCGCCAGTACCCCCGAGCCAGCTGCGGGTGTCCTGTACGAGTGGACAGCCTCTAACGGTGGTATCATCACCAGTGGGGAGAACACTTCTATGCCTATTGTCGAGGCAGCGGGTACCTACACCCTCGTTGTGTCTAACCTGGCCAACGGCTGTGCGGATACCTCTATGACAACCGTCACCCTCAGCCAACAAACGGCCGCTAACGCCGGAGACGACCTCACTTCCTGTGACCCCACGGTAATGGTAACCGGTAACCTCCCCGCAGGAACAACCGGTGTATGGACGGCCTTCAACGACGAAAACTCGACGTGGTCCGCCGACGTAGACGTAGCGACGGTGACGGAGATTGGCGACGGGCTGTCTTTGGTCTGGACCCTCTCCGCCGGGATGGGCTGCGAAAACTACAGCGCCGATACCGTCTTCGTTGGCCCCGAAGAAACGCCCGTGGCAAACAACGACGTACTCACCCTGAGCGGAGACGACAACGTCGGCAGCATCGACCTGAAGCTGAACGACCAGCGCACCGGAACCGTAACGGTTACCCTGCTGAACGAGCCGGAATTTGGTGAAATCCTCTCCAACCTCAACGGTGATGTGACTTTCGAGGCTCCCATCGGTTTCAGCGGTGAAACCACCATCGATTACGAAATCTGTAGCACCGTTTGTGAGAACCTCTGCTCCCGCGCAACGCTGACCATCTTCGTCGATGCCGACGGTACCGAGCCAACCGTCTACAACGCCATCACCCCGAACGGTGACGGCCTCAACGAGCAGTTCATTTTCACGAAGTTGCAACGTAACCCGGAAGACTTCCCCGATAACGAGTTAATCATCTTCAACCGCTGGGGAGACATCCTCTACGAAGCCAAACCGTACAATAACGACTGGACGGGGACCAACAACGGCGGCACACCCGTACCCGAAGGAACTTACTACTACATCCTCCGCCTGAACGTGGGCGAAGGAGAGATCATTCGTGGTGATGTGACGGTGATTCGGTAGAGCGTAGCGTTTAGATTTTAGTGTTCAGCATTCAGGCCCGTCAGTATTTTCTGGCGGGCCTGGGTGTTTTAGGCTTACTCGTATTTGGGCTCGGTAGCAGGTGCAAGGTGGGTTTTAGAAGCCAGTCAACTCCCCCAACACCCAGACAACTCTCGTGTGTGCATAAACACCCGCTCCTGCTCGGTGGAGCCGGTGGCAATGTCGTGGTCCCCACCGTGCTTGATTGCGTAAGTGTTGAATGTGTATAAGTACACTTATACCTTCCGTAAGGGGGGGGCAACCCCTTAGGGTCAATCCAGTCTTCCGAACCTTCCCCTGCACCTGCTGCCGAGCCCAGATTTTCACTATGCCAGTCGCGCCGTTCCATGATTCCTGTTTAAACTAAAACCGGGCCGTTCAGCAATGCTGAACGGCCCGGTTTTAGTTTAAACAGGAATCATGGAACTACTTAATGAGCTTGGGGTTCATGCCCATGTTGGAGAAACCTCCGTCATGGTAAAGGTTCTGCATGGTAACGTAGCGGGTCAGGTCGCTGAACATCGTGGCGCAGAAGTTGGCGCAGTCTTCGGCGGGGGCGTTGCCGAGCGGGCTCATGTCGTCTCCGTAGCCGAAGAATTCCAGGAAGCCGGGGATGCCCTTGCCCGCCGTGGTCATGGTTGGCGACTGGCTGACGGTATTGACGCGCACTTTGTTTTTTGCCCCGAAATGGTAGCCAAAACTGCGGGCAAAACTTTCGAGCAGCGCCTTGCTCTCCGCCATCTCGCCGTAGTCGGGGAAAACGCGCTGCGCGGCGATGTAGGATAGTCCCAGAATACTGCCCCATTCGGCCATGTGGTCGCCTTTATACAGCACCTGGCACATCTTGTGGAAGCTGATCGCGCTGATGTCGAAGGTCTTCTTCATCCACTCGTGGTTCAGGTCGGTGTAGTCTTTCTTCTTGCGCACGTTCACGCTCATGCCGATGGCGTGGAGCACGAAATCGATCTTGCCGCCCAGAATTTCTTCGGACTTTACGAAGAGGTTTTCGAGGTCTTCGATGCTGGTGGCGTCGGCGGGGATCACCTCGGCACCGATGCCCGCGGCGAGTTCCTGCAGTGCGCCCATGCGGAGGGCAACGGGGGCGTTGGTGAGCGTGAATCTAGCGCCCATCTGGTGGCAAACGTCGGCTATTTTCCAGGCGAGGGACTGGTCGTCCAGCGCGCCAAATATTACGCCGCGCTTACCGGCTAGTAGTTGAGTGGCCATTGGTTAATTTTTTTGAAGGTTAGTCTTTTAGTGCGTTACTGGCGGCAAAGGTAGTAAGTTTAACTCGTCGGCCGAGCCTTGCGAAGCTTGGCTCGTCCGCCGAGTGGTCTTTTTAGAACCGTGTTGATGATAAGGTGGTCAGTTGTATCAATGATTGATAGCCTCACCCGCTCGGCCGACGAGCCAAGCGGCGCAAGGATCGGCGGACGAGCCAGAACCTACCGCCAAGCCTTATAAGCATTAATCAAGCCATTAGTACTGGAATCGTGCGCCGCCACGTCAGCATCGTCCTTCAGTTCGGGCAGGATGGCCTTGGCCAGCTGCTTGCCGAGCTCCACGCCCCACTGATCGAAGCTGTAGATGTTCCAGATGATGCCCTGCACGAAAATTTTATGTTCGTACATCGCGATGAGCTGGCCGAGCACGTAGGGAGTGATTTTGCGGACCAGGATGGAGTTCGTCGGCCGGTTACCGTCGAAGACTTTGAAGGGGACGAGTTCAGCGATTTCTGCGTCTGACTTGCCCGCAGCTTTTAGTTCAGCGCTTACCTGCTGGGCGGTTTTACCGTTCATCAGCGCTTCGGTCTGGGCGAAGAAGTTGCTGAGCAGGATTGCGTGATGATCACCGATAGGATTATGCGAGGACGCAGGTGCAATGAAGTCACAAGGAACCAGTCGCGTACCCTGGTGGATGAGTTGGTAGAAGGCATGTTGTCCGTTGGTACCCGGCTCTCCCCAGATGATCGGTCCGGTTTCGTAATCAACGGGGTTTCCGTTGCGGTCTACGCTTTTGCCGTTAGACTCCATGTTTCCCTGCTGAAAGTAGGCGGGGAAGCGGTGGAGGTACTGGTCGTAAGGTAGGATGGCTTCGGTCTCCGCGCCGAAGAAGTTGGTGTACCAAACCCCGAGCAGGGCGAGTTTTACGGGGATGTTCTCCTCCAGCGGCGCCTTGCGGAAATGCTCATCCATACTGTACATCCCGTCGAGCAACTCGATGAAATGATCGAAGCCGACGGTAAGGGCAATGCTCATGCCGATGGCGCTGGAGAGGGAGTAGCGGCCGCCGACCCAATCCCAAAAGCCAAAGATGTTCTCTTCCGCAATGCCAAATTCCTTGACGCCTTCGATGTTGGTAGACAGGGCGGCGAAGTGCAGCGCAACGCTCTCCTCGCTGCCGCCATGATCGTAGAACCACTGGCGGGCGCTGCGGGCGTTGGTCATGGTCTCCTGGGTGGTGAAGGTCTTGGAGGCCACGAGGAAGAGCGTCGTCTCGGGGTCTACCTGCTTGAGGACTTCCGCCAGGTGCGTCCCGTCAATGTTGGAGACGAAGTATACCTCGCGGCCTTCGATCCAGTAGGGCTTCAGGGCTTCGGTGACCATCACCGGGCCAAGGTCAGAGCCGCCGATGCCGATGTTGACGACCTGGGTCAACGGTTTACCACTGTAACCGGTCAGCTTACCGGTGTGGATGGCTTCGCAGAAACGGCGCATATTGGCCAGGACCTCGTGGACCTGGGGCATCACGTCTTTCCCGTCAACCATAATTTTACCCTTACCACGGTTGCGCAGCGCAACGTGAAGAACGGAGCGCCCTTCAGTACCGTTGATTGTTGCACCGGAGAACATCTGCTCGGTCGCTTCCTTTAAGCCGCAGTCTTCCGCAAGCCGGTAAAGCACATCCATCGTTTCCTGGGTGATGATGTTTTTGGAGTAATCCAGCAGGATGTCTTCAAAGGTCTGGCTGAAGTTTTTGAACCGCTCGGGGTCTTGGGCAAAAAGATCCTTGAGGTGGCGGTTTTCCATCTCATGGGCGTGCATTTCAAGTTCGCGCCAGGCTAAGGTAGTGGTAGGGTCAACGGATGGGAGCATATTGTATAATTTCTAGGAGGTTATCTGTTATCGTTATTACGTCGGAAATGGCAGGTTGTGCACCACGCCCGGCAAATTTGCTCATTTCTGTAGTAAGAACGTAAAATCAGCCGGGAAATAATGCTGTGGGAGTAAAGCAAGCAGTTTTATTTTTACAATCTAATGACAACTTATTTTTGTAAAATAAAAAGCTCTTTTTCAAAACCAAAACCTGGACTCTTCAGTTAGAGCAAATAAATCAGGGTAGTCACCCTGTTTGTGCATTTTGTAAACCAAAAAAACCAAAAATGAGACGCTTTTCTTTCCTTCTGCTTGCCCTCGCAAGCTTCAGTTTCTTCGTGCCATCCGTGAGCTATGCTCAGGACATGAAGGACAAAACCATCGTTGAAATTGCTGCTGGCAACAGCGACTTCGAAACCCTCGTCGCGGCCGTAAAGGCAGCGGGCTTAGCCGAAACCTTAATGGGAGATGGTCCCTTCACCGTATTTGCCCCAACCGATGCGGCGTTCGACGCACTGCCGGCAGGCTTGGTGGGCGAACTGGTAAAACCCGCCAACAAAGCGGTCTTGACAAAAATTCTGACTTACCACGTAGTTGCTGGTAATATGATGGCCAAAGACGTTGTCTCCGCCATCACCTCAGGTAAAGGAACCGCTAAACCGAGTACCGTAGAAGGTTCGACCTTCAGCGTGATGGCCCAAATGGATAAGGTGATGATTAAGGACGGGCAGGGCAACGTTGCCAACGTAGTCTCTACCGACATCGCTGGATCCAACGGGGTAATCCACGTAATTGACAAAGTGTTGTTGCCCGCTAACCTCGACGTGGCAAGCCTGCTGGGCAGCGCCAAGCCCGCTAAGGCTATGATGAGTTCACCTGCACCAGAGGGGCCGTCTATCGCAGCGGTAGCTTCCGGCAACGGCAACTTCAAGACCCTCGTAGCTGCGCTTTCCGCCGTAAACCTCGTCGAGACCTTTGATTCGCCGGGTGAGTACACCGTATTTGCACCTACCGATGCTGCTTTTGATAAACTACCCGACGGAACGGTTAACAATCTTGTAACCAAGCAGAAGGAAACCCTCAAGAAAGTACTTGCCTACCACGTCATCCCGGCAAAGATCACTTCTACGAAACTGGTGGAAGCCATCAAAGCGAATAAGAACTACTACATGATGCAGACCCTGGGCGGAGAGACCCTCGTGGCAACCATCAACAGCGGTAACGTTGAGATCATTGATGGCAACGGTAACCGCTCTACCGTAGTCATCACGGATGTGGATGCCAGCAACGGCGTCATTCATGCGGTTGACTCCGTTATCATGCCGCGCATGTAGTAAATTGGCTCGGGTAACCGGCCCATTATAGAGTCGGTTACTCTTTGTCGAAACACAAGTTCCCTCAATATTTTTGCGGGTTCGACCACGATTTTGGCTTGAGTTATAATTTTTTAAGCGATTAGCAGACAGCATTTAGGCCAACTAGCCTGTGTGCTGTTTGCTAATCGTTTTTTTGCAGGCTGCTAGAGTAAGGCGAGAGGAGAAAACCATTCGACGTGCTTGCCTGAAACCCACAGCTCGGTAGCTTCAGATCAAGAACGAAGTGCTACCAAGTACGTGTCTACATGTTGTGAAAACATAGATGTGTCAAAGTTGGCATGCAGGATTGTTTGTCCTCGATAATGTGTAGTTTGTGGTTCTAAATAGTGTTTATGTGCGTATATTGCGATTTTATTAAGCCCTTGTTTTGTGAGCTTTTATAGTAAACTTTACGAGAAGCAATTGTTTATTTGAATACTATGAATGACATTTTTTTAGCTGTCCACTAATTGAATGCGTTAGAGGGGGAACTGAGCGACCGGGGCCCCCTTTTTATGTTCTTTCTTCTGTCAGGCATGTTCTTAAATTTATCAGCTTCAACTACTTGATTAAGTAAACGTTACTTTTGTTCTACTCGGAAGCGAAAGCCCTTCAATCAGTCCACTGATATATGTCTGTAAGCGTAAAGAACCTCACTAAAATATATGGCGACCAGCGGGCGCTCGATGGCATCAGTTTTGAGGCACCGGCCGGTCAAATACTCGGTTTTCTCGGCCCCAACGGAGCGGGTAAGACCACGACGATGAAAATTTTGACCTGCTACCTTAGCCAGTCTTCCGGGTCTGCTTCCGTATTTGGGCACGACGTAGAGACCGACAGCCTGGAGGTGCGTAAACTAGTAGGCTATCTCCCGGAGCACAACCCACTGTATAAAGATATGTACGTTCGGGAGTACCTCGCCTTTGCAGCGCGGGCCAACAAACTCTCCGGAGCTAAAGCCCGCATCGAGGACTTGATAGAGATGACCGGCCTGGGGCGGGAGAGCCACAAACTCATCGGTGCGCTCTCCAAAGGTTACCGCCAGCGGGTAGGCCTCGCCCAGGCGATGCTCCACGACCCGAAGGTGCTGATTTTGGATGAACCGACCAGCGGGTTGGACCCCAACCAGCTTGCGGAGATCCGTACCCTGATCAAAACGCTGGGCAAGGAAAAGACCGTCATTTTCAGTACCCACATCATGCAGGAGGTCCAGGCGCTTTGCGACCGGGTGATCATCATTGACCGGGGGAAGCTGGTGGCTGATGACCCCATCGAACGGCTAAAGCAACGCCTTGCGGGAGAATCTTCCTTGCTGGTAACTTTTGACCGGGCGGTGGATACCAATAAACTGAAACAAATAAAGGGCGTTTCCCGGGTAGTTGCCAACCCTAAAGCACCGCACTACCGTCTTTACCTCGCCGGTAAGGCCGATGCACGCGCTGAGGTTTTTCGCTTCGCCGTAGCTAACCAGTTGGTGTTACTCGGTTTGCAGCAAGAGAACCTTAGTGTGGAGGAAGTTTTCCGGGCGCTGACTAGCTAGTGCATAGCTTCTCTCATCGACCTGACTTTGAACGCAGATAATTCGTAGGGTGACAAGGCAGTAAAACCGGAGCTTAGCCGTAGCTAAGTGAGGATTTTACTAACGCAGTCACCGTACGAAGTAGCAAGTTGAAAGTAGGGAGCATGAGAGAAGCTATGCACTAGTAATGTAGTTGCTACCGCATTAGACAGGCATTACCCGCAACTTTAATTTACCGCTGGAACAATTACAATGAAAACAACGCTACTTCCACTTCTTTTTCTGTTCGCAACTGGCTTGTTCGCGCAGGAGACTTTCAATGCAGACTTCCGTTTTCCAGAGGGTGTGTACCTGAGCCACGCTTCTCTATTGGCCACTGAACCCGACCTGGAATGGGAGGCTATTGACGGGGAGATGGTGCAGTTGCCCGAAGATTACCGGGTACAGATCGCCGACTACGGCTATAAAGATGTCCGCATTAATGCCGACATCATCCCCTACGCCATCAGCTTGGATGGGGTGCCATACCTTTTCGTTAAGGAGAACGACGAGCGGGGCTACCATGAATTTGCCGGTCTTCGCGTTCAGGGAGCTTTGAGCACCATTCGGTACGATACCACGATCACTACCCGGAGGCTAATGAAAGCCTTCAACCCTGCCAACGGCCAACCCTTCCGCCAGGCCTACGTTGAGCGGGAAAAGACGGTGTCCCTTTACCGGATATTGCACCTGCGCTCCGGCGCCCTCTTGCCCTTCGATCATCCAACCCTGCTTCGCCTGTGCGCTAAAGACGAGGAGCTGGTAACGGCCCTGAAGGCCACCGACCCAAAAGACGAAAAGATGTTGCTGCGCGCCCTTAAACTTTTTGATGACCGCCACCCGTTATCTTTGCCGCTGCGGTAACCCACCCCCAACTCCTCTCCGGCAGGCCTCGCCTTCGGCTCGGCGGAGATGGGCTTATGCTCGAAAAAAAAGACTGAATGTTAGCGATTTACACTAAGGAAATCAACGCCTTTTTCTCTTCCCTGATCGGTTACATCGTCATTGCGGTGTTCCTTTTAGTGATGGGCTTTTTCATGTTCGTTGTGCCAGATTCCAGCCTGCTGCGCTTTGGCTACGCAAGCCTGGGGCCGTTTTTCACCTTAGCACCCAACGTACTCACGTTCATCATTCCCGCCATCTGCATGCGGGCGTTTGCGGAGGAGAAACAGACGGGGGCGATTGAGCTGCTCGTTACCCGCCCGTTGCGCGACGTGGAGATCGTTTTGGGCAAATTCCTGGCCTGCCTGTCGCTGGTCGTCATTGCCTTAATTCCCACCTTATTGTACTACTACACTGTCTACCAACTCGGCGCACCCGTTGGTAATATCGATGCGGGTGGCACCATCGGTTCCTACCTCGGCTTGGTGTTTTTATCGATGTCTTTCGTGGCCATCGGGCTGTTTGCCAGCTCGCTTACCAGCAACCAGATCGTCAGCTTCTTACTGGCCCTGGCGCTGTCTTTTTTCTTTTACTTTGGCTTTGATCTCGTGGCCTCCATCCCCGGTTTTGGCGGCAAGCCTGCGCTTTTCATCGAGTCGTTGGGCATGCAAGCGCATTTCCGCTCGCTCGGCCGCGGGCTGATTGACAGCCGGGATGTGGTCTACTTCTTGAGCCTTACGGCCTTCTTTCTGCTGCTCACGGTACTTAGTTTGGAGCGGCGGAAATGGTAGGAGTTAGGAACTAGGAACTAGCCGAGCACCTAGTTTCTAGTTCCTAATTCCTTTGGACTTTGGAAGCATTCCGACCCTATGCT
>CAYWMW010000077.1:0-8357 GCA_964458975.1 uncultured Lewinella sp.
GTTGCTTAGCTTTCTAAGCGGCTGCAAAATTACAGTGCCTAAAGTTACTGTGCAAATATTGAGTGAAATTAATTGAAACTTTCTTTTCAGACCATTTCAACATCGTTCTTAACTCAACCCCACTCATTAGCGGACCGCAAAGATACATGCTTCAGTTTGACTCCTGCAAGACTTTTAAAAAGTATTTTCAACTTTCTTTAAGTCCCGGTTGGTAGAGGAAACTTTCAACGCATCAGCTCTGTTGAAAGAGCCTTTTTGCGAGACATTTCTCGCTTGCGGGCTGCAAAGATACATCCATCAATATCACCCTTGCAAGTCTTTTTGCACTTTGAGCCAATCTTTTTTGCGCTTCGCTTCGATGTTATGGCATTTAACCATTTTACCGAACTTCTGACGGTGAAACACGGTGCTTGCAGAACGGTAGAAAAATCAGGAACGCATATTTGGGCGGATTACGCAGATCTACACGGATTATGAGAGGAGGCTTTCCCGCTTCGCCCCTTACTATTCTGCGTAACCTATGCTTTTTACCTTTCCTCGCACCTGCGGCCGCGCCCGGAAAAATGACATCTATATATAAGGTCTCTCCAAAACACACAAAAACCGGGCCGCCAATGGGGCGACCCGGTCAAATCCAAGCCTTGCGCTGAGCGCTAAGGCCTGAGCTGATTTAACCGGTCAGTTGTCGGTTACCGTAATTGGTTTATCGGCTAAGGCCAATGCGACTACGACAGTCTTAACTGAACGACTAAATTGCTCGATGGAGTCAGTTGTCCGTTGCCACAGGGACAACGGACAACTGATAACCGCCAACTGTTTACACAGAAGCGGGCTTCACCGTCTTCACGATCCGCGCAGCGACCTTGTAGGGGTCAGCGGCGGAGTTTGGACGGCGGTCTTCGAGCCAGCCCTTCCAGCCGCGCTCCACCGTAGCGACGGGGATACGGATAGAAGCGCCACGGTCGGAGATGCCGAAGCTGAACTCGTGGATGCTCTGGGTCTCGTGGAGACCGGTGAGGCGGAGGTGGTTGTCGTGGCCGTAGACCTCGATGTGCTCCTTGGTAACGGGGCGGAATGCTTCACACACCTTATCGTAGTCCTCTTTCTTACCACTTTCGCGCAGGAAGGTGTTGGAGAAGTTGGCGTGCATACCGGAGCCGTTCCAGTCTCCTGCAACTGGCTTACACTCGTAGTTGATCACGATGCCGTACTGTTCGGCGACGCGGTCGAGGAGGAAGCGGGCGAGCCATATCTGGTCACCGGCTTCCTTAGCGCCTTTAGCGAAGGTCTGAAACTCCCACTGTCCGGGCGCAACTTCACAGTTGATGCCTTCTACGGTGAGGCCTGCATCGAGGCAAGCGTCGAGGTGTTCCTCGACGATTTCGCGGCCGTAGGCGTTGGCGGCACCGACGGAACAGTAGTACTGGCCCTGGGGTGCGGGGTCGGAGCCGTCGGCGGGGAAGCCGAGGGGCTTATTGGTTTCCGGGTCCCAGAGGAAGTACTCCTGCTCGAAGCCGAACCAGAAGTCTTTGTCTTCGTCTTCGATGGTAGCACGGGCGTTGGAGGGGTGTGGGGTACCGTCAGCGCTGAGCACCTCGGTAAGCACGATGTAACCGTTTTTACGCTGTGGGTCAGTGATGATGGAGACGGGCTTAAGGAGACAGTCGGAGCTGCCACCGGAGGCCTGCTGGGTGGAAGATCCGTCGAAGGACCACATCGGGCAGTCTTCGAGCTTGCCGCTGAAGTCCTCGATGATTTGGGTTTTACAGCGCATCTGCTGCATGGGCTCGTTACCGTCTAGCCAGACGTACTGTAATTTGTGCTTGGTAGCCATTAAAAAAGGAATTTGTGAGGTTAAATCAGAAATTTATGTGAATTTGGGCGCTTTCGCAGGTGCAAGGTAAAGGTTGAAAGGAGCAAGGGACGAAAGGGTCCGGTAAAAAATACTTTGTTTTCCTTCTTTGCTCATTTGTCCTTTGTTTGCACCTGCGTTCGCGCCCGCTAGATTAGTTTTAGAAGCTGTAAACACCAGCTAACAGAAAGGCAATCGCACTATCATCATCTTCTCCGAAACCGTGGAAATCGTTACTACCACTGTCTAGGCGAATTTCAGGAATGATGCGAAGGTCACCTACTTTAAAGTTTCCACTAAGGGTGAGTGCGAGTACGCTGGCCTGGTCTGCAGTATCATCATCGCCCGCAACCCCGGTGAAGTACTCACCACGGAAAGACAGATCGGTAGTTTCACTGGCCGCAAGGGTAGCGTAAATGGCTGTTCCGAAGAAATCACTGTTCCCCGCAGACTCATCATCCGTAGAGTAGCTGCTTGAGTTTAGCCCGAGCATGAAAGTTTCGCTGAGCTGAAAGGTGGCGGTCAGGTCAATCTGGAACTCGTTGACATCCTCATCATCCGTAGCTCCTTCGGAGTCCTTTCCGGTAAGTGCATTCAGATAGACACCGATGGCATCATTGCTGTAACTTAACTGACCACCGAAGTGCTTGCCCTCAATGAGGTCAACCTTGGCGTCCGTGTCGTTGAAAACACCGACCATCGCGCCGAAGCCTTCGCCAATTGCAAAATCCACCTTAGCACCAGTATGATAGAAAGGGCCGTTGCTAAAAAGGTGACTCATGGAGTAGTTCATGTTGGCTGGCGCATCAATAACTTCGTACCCAACGAAAGTGCCAAAGTTACCGAGGGTAAACGTAACGCTTTCAGAGGGAGAGTAGGCGACGAACAGCTGCTGTACAGTAGAGGCGAAGTTGCCAGTTAGTGCACCGCCAAAGTTACTATCGGAGTTGGCTTCTACTGCGCGAGGGCCGAAACCAACTTGACCGACGAAGCTTACTTTACCGACTGTTTTTTCCGCCAGGAGGTTGACGTTACCGATCCCGAAAGTATTGGTGGCACCGGTGAATGAGCTACCGAAAGGGATGTAAGCCTTGTCGTCTCCTACGTCAATACTGCTCAGGTTAGCCTGGTAGTAAGCATCCACGTAGCCGGTGAGGCTGAAGGATGGCTCCTCGTCTTCTTTTTCCTCGGTGGTAGTTGCGTCAACCGGCTCGGTTGTGGGCAACTCAGCGTTTACCTGAGCGAAAAGATTGGTGGAAGAAAGCAGCAGCGCTGCGAAAGTGAGTTGAAATAAAGTTTTCATATTGTATAAGGTATAGTCCGTAATGGAGTTTGAAAGTTAAAATGGTTACTTTCGGATACGGCACTGCCCCTCGGTAATTGGGTGAATGGTTTCACCTGCTTACCTTTGCGGTTCCATCGGTATTGATGGATTTAAGATCCTTTAGTTGGGGGCGGTTGATTCCGTTTCCGGCGGGCCCGTCCTGACGTTGCAGCGTTGGCGGGCCTTTTTGAGTCGGGAGTTTGGGAGTCGAGAGTTTGGAGTCACGTGACTCCAGACTCCCGACTCCCAACTCTTCTTTATCCTTCGGAGGTAAGTTGGAAGACGCCGTCTTCCCTGCCGTCCGTATAAGCGTGCATATCGTGCTCGCCGATGTCGAGGCCTTTGGTTTCTTCTTCCAGGTCTACACGGATTCCCATAATGGCTTTCAGGGCTCCCATGATACCGAATGCAGCGACGAAAGAGAATGCACCAACGGAAAGTGTACCGATCAGTTGGGTAACGAAGCTGTGGTCGGGGTTGGTGGAGAAGATGCCAACGGCGAGTGTTCCCCAGATACCACAAACACCGTGTACGGAGGTTGCACCAACGGGGTCATCGAGCTTGAGTGTCTTATCGAAGAATACGATGCTGAGGGGGATGATGATGCCCGCAATAGCACCTACTGCGATGGCGCCCATACCCGTGAAGCTATCTGCACCAGCGGTAACACCTACGAGGCCACCGAGGATACCGTTGAGTACCATGGAGAGGTCGTAAGATTTGAACATGATGTAGGCTACGAAGAACGCAGCTACACCACCGGCTGCAGCGGCCAGCGAGGTAGTGACGAATACGAGGGAAACACCATTGGGGTCTGCGCTCAGTACGGAGCCGCCGTTGAAGCCGTACCAACCGAACCAAAGGAGAAATACACCGATGGCAGCAAGTGGCATACTGTGGCCCGGGATGGCGGTGATACGACCGTCTTTGCGGTACTTACCTTTACGGGCACCGAGCAGGATGATGGCAGCCAGGGCAGCAAAACCACCAGCGGCGTGTACGAGGGTAGAACCGGCGAAGTCGTAAAAGCCCATTTCGGCGAGCCAGCCACCGCCCCAGTGCCACATACCTGTGATTGGGTAGCTGATGGCCACGAAGATGGTAGCGAAGATGAGGAAAGGAACGAGCTTGATCCGCTCCGCTACGGCACCAGAGACAATGGTTGCGCAAGTAGCGGCGAACATGCCCTGGAAGATGAAGTCGGAGTAACCGGTGTAAGCACTTCCGCCTTCGGCAGCGGCGGCGTAGTCGGCAACGGCGCTCCCAGCCCAGTCTAGCGGGACGAAGAACTTACCGAGGAAGCCTCCTTCGTACCCTTCGCCAGGGTACATCAGGTTGAAACCGATGATGTAGTAAGTGAGCAGACCGATACAGACGATCATTGCGTTCTTGAAAAGGATGTTGACAACGTTCTTTTTCTGAACGAAACCAGCTTCGAGGCTGGCGAAACCCAGGTGCATCAGGAATACGAAACAAGTCGCCACCAAGATCCAAAGGTTGTTTACTGTAAATAATGCTTCCATAGCAAAATCTTATTTTTGTGAGTGTAATTTGTAGTTGTGATAGAGGTTGCGCCAACCGTAACAATAACGAGAGCAAACAAGAGCTCTGTCCGTTACCAGGTTAGCAGGCGCGGTTACAATTTGGTCTTACAAGGTTGGGGGGCTGGAGGGGGTGAAAGGCAACAAAGGCCATTTCTGTGGCGAAGGTGGTTAAATCTCGCTCAATAGTGTATGTATGAAAGTTGTGAGAAAGACCCTGGTTAGATGGCGCTTTCGTTTTCTTCTCCGGTACGGATACGTACAATACGTTCGATGTCGAAGACAGAGATTTTACCATCGCCCACTTTACCGGTACGGCCGGCGGAGGTGATGGCGCTAATGATGGAGTCTACCTTATCGGAGGGAGCCAGTAGGTCTAGCTGAAGACGCGCGATGTAATCCGCGTCGTAAACACTACCCCGGTAAGTGAGTTGTTCGCCCCGTTGCAGGCCAAAGCCCTTAACTTCAGACAGGGTGAAAAATCTTACGTCGATTTCCGCAAGGGCATCGCGTACGGCCTCAAAGCGAGAGAGGCGGATGATAGCTTCAATTTTCTTCATGAATCTTGTTGTTGTTTACTTCCGTGGTTAGTGAAAGAATAAACGTGAAGTGAGTATGAATGGCTATCTGGTTAGGACTTGTAAAAGCGAAAGAATCAATACCTCCGCTTTCTGAAAGCAAAGATGCATTAGCTTGGCTTTCCCGGAGTAGTCAGTTAATATTGCAATACGTTATCCCTAACTACGGGGATAAAGCTCTTTCCTACTGGAAAACAGCACTTTAAAGTTCTTACCTTACGTATGCCCACTCAAATAAAACATCAATTATTCAGGCTAATTAAGTCGCTAACCAAATCTGAGAAGCGTAACTTTAAGCTCTTTGCCACCAGAGCGGGAGCTACGCCGGACAGTAAGTTCATACGTTTGTTCGACGCCATAGACAAGAGCAAACAACCTGATGATGAACCACTTATAAACCGTATCGGGATAACTGCTGGCAAGCTGAGTAATTTAAAGCGCCACCTCTACCAACAAGTCCTCACTAGTCTGCGCTTAATCTACATCAATAAAGAAATTGATATTGAGTTGCGTGAGCAAATTGACTTCACCAGAATACTCTACGGGAAGGGCCATTACCTGGACGCTTTGCGCTTGCTGGAACGCGCCAAAGATATTGCGGTAAAGCATAATCAAGACATTCTACACCTGGAAATCCTTGAGTTACAGAAGCTTATCGAAGCCAGACACGTAACCCTCTCCAGGCAAGTCGACAATAAGATGGACTTACTCCTGAAGGAATCCAGCGAGCGCAACGAGAGTGTGATGAACACCAGCAGGATATTCAGCCTGAACATCCAACTCCACGGTTTATACATCGAGCATGGCCATAGCCGTACCCAACAAGAGCGAACGGAAAACGAAGCTTTTTGGAACAAGGCGCAGAGAGAAATTACAGGAAGAGGCCCATCAGATTACACCTTCAATCAAAAGGTGAACCTGTTCCAGGCAAATATGTGGTTCCACTACCTACAGCTTGACTTTACCGCTGCGCTTGAGGTTGCTTTAGAAGCGGCCACCTGTTTCACCCTGGAAAAACTAATGACCGTAAAAGACCCAGACCTTTACCTTAGGTGCCTGTATTACGTTACCATGTTTGGATTTCTAAATAATCAGGTAAATACCGTACAACGTTATCTTACCCTCATTGATAAGTTTCTCGATAACAACAATACTCTCCTGAACCGCAATACCCGTTACCTCGGAGATGTCTACCGCAACCTGTCCCGTTTCAACCTATTTTTCATGAACGGTGAGTTTGATAATGCGTACAGCTTTGGGCAGGCCCTCCTCGCCGAACACAAAGCAGGCGGCTTCGCCCCTAACTCTCACCGCTGGGCCCTCTTTCTCTACAAATGTGCAGGAGCCTGCTTCTTGACCAAACGGTACGATGAAGCGCTGGACTACCTGAACGACATCATCAATATGCGCAGCGGCATCTTTCGGGAAGACCTCCTGATTAACACCCGTATCCTACACGCGATTTGTAACTTTGAACTGGCCAATTACTCCCTTGTCGATTACCACTTAAAGTCCGTAAACCGATTATTGAACCGTAGCCGGGAAACCGCAAAGGTTCACACACTCGCAGCTTCGACGCTAAGAAGGTTGCTAAGGGCCCCAATCGCGGAGCACAATGAAGTCTTTGAAAAACTCAAAACCGATTTAACCATCTACAATGACCACCCATTTGAACAGAAAGCGATGCTGTATTTAGACTTAGCTTACTGGTTGAATAGTCATCTCGCGCCGATCAAAGGTTAGTCGCTGTCTTCATATACCTGCTGATGAGGTGTAATTGACGGCAAGCGGACCATAGATCGAGTCGTGAGACAGTAATAAGTGAGATTATTGCTGCATCTTTGTCATGGTTTTGTAACCAGCCATTGCGGGTTACCCTCACATTTGTTTATCGCTCCTTTAAATCAACAAGACTATGTATTCATCCAATCTCCGCTACCTGGCGGCTCTGCTTCCATTGGCAGCTGCCATATTATTCCTTGGCAATTCCGGCGGTCCGGCGGCTGCGGGCAACTTCAAAACCGGTGCGCCGAGCGCTGGTGGCGGCACGGAACAGACCTGTAGCCAGTGCCACAACTCCGGCAGCTTCGGCGAGCCGATCATCAACGTTTCGTTTGAGCAGGATGGCATGCCCGTAGAACTTACCCAGTACACCCCCGGTGTTACTTACCGCGTCACCGTTGCTGTTGGCTATGGCAACACGGCACCGGCAGCTTACGGCTTTAGCTCACAGTTTTTGAACATCGCCAATTCGCCAGCTACTCCGGTTGGCATGCCCGCTAACCCTGCCGCTGGCACACAGATCAGTAACGGTAGTGCAGGCCGGATGTACATCGAGCAAAGCACTCCCAGCACGGACAGCACATTTTCCTTTGACTGGACGGCCCCCGAGGCTGGCGAAGGCACCGTAAGCTACTACGTAGCTGGCAACCTCGTTAACCGAGCTTCTGGTTTCAATGGCGACAACGGCAGTACCGCCCCGACCATCATCACGCTGGAGGAAGGTGCGCCATCCGCCACCCGCAATTTTGCGGCCATCCCCCACACCCTCTTCCCCAACCCTACCAGCGGTGCCGCCAGCCTGACCGTAACGCCACCGAGCGCAGGAGATTACACGCTCAGCATTCTCGGGCTTGATGGCCGGGTCATCAACAGCAATACCATCAGCCTCTCCACCGGCACCACTACCCTCCCGGTAGCTTCCGAAGACCTGAAACCCGGTATTTACGTAGTTCAGCTTATGAGCTCAGACAGCCGTTTGGTCAGCCGTTTGGTGATCCAATAGCTGCCCCCATAGCACAATCAATAAGTTAGCTTACTTGATTGCGTTCCTAAGCCCCCGGTTTCCTTCCTGGAAACCGGGGACTTCTTTTTGCACAGTCCGCAAGATCCGCTACCCCTCGTCAGGATCATACCAAGGACTTCTTTCTGGCGCGGCCGCAGGTGCAGGGTAAGGGTTGAAAGGAGCAAGGGTAGAAAGACCTGAAGTCTCCACCATACCGTTTGTTTTCTTTGCTTATTTATCTCTCTCTGTGCTCTCTGTGGTCTTTGTGTTCTCTGTG
>CAYWMW010000077.1:8457-16754 GCA_964458975.1 uncultured Lewinella sp.
TTTCTTTGCTTATTTATCTCTCTCTGTGCTCTCTGTGGTCTTTGTGTTCTCTGTGCTCTCTGTGCTCTTTGTGCTCTTTGTGTTCTTTGTGCTCTCTGTGCCCTCTGTGTTCCCCCCAGTGAACCTCCCACAGAAAAGCACCGTTAACCAAGAAAACAAAAACCCATGGCAAGCTTCACCCTCTCCAGCGCAACATTTACCGGGCAGGTCCCCCTTGAAAACGTCTACGACGACTTCGGTGCCGGCGGCGAAAACCACAGCCCACAACTAAGTTGGGAGAACGCCCCCGCAGGCACCAAAAGCTTCCTCATCACCTGCTTCGATTCCGATGCCCCCGGCCCCGGTTGGTGGCACTGGTGCGCCTTCAACCTCCCCGCCACCACCAACAACCTAGGTATGGGAGCCAGCGCATCATCCATGCCCAATGGCACGGTACAGACAAAAAACAGCTACGGAAGCCTCGGCTACGGCGGTGCCTGCCCACCTCCGGGAGACGCGGCCCACGCCTACCACATCGTCCTCCACGCCCTCAATACCGACAAGCTGGAACTCGACGAAAACGCCAGCCCAGCCATGGTGATGTTTATGGCCGATGCACATATTATTGGCAAGGCTGGAATTACGGCTTATTACGCCCGCTAATCCAGGTAACGCTTAGTAAGCCCACCATAAGCATCAATCCGCCGGTCCCGGAAGAAGGGCCAAATGCGGCGAACATCTGCGGTGCGCGCCCGGTCAATGGCAACGACGGCGGAGACTTCCTCGTCCTCCGGAGCCTGCCACAAATACTCCCCCTGCGGCCCCACCACAAAGGACGAGCCCCAGAACTGAATCCCCCCGGTAACCCCGCTTGGATCAGCTTCGTAGCCGGTTCGGTTGACGGACACCACCGGCAGTCCGTTCGCAACGGCATGAGCGCGCTGGGAAACCAACCAGGCATCCCGCTGCCGAGCCTGCTCCGCTTTATCATCGGTTGTTTCGTAACCGATGGCGGTCGGATAAATCAGGACCTCCGCCCCAGACAGGGCCATCAGGCGGGCGGCTTCCGGGTACCACTGGTCCCAACAAACGAGCACGCCCAGTTTTCCGACGCTGGTCTGTATCGGCTCAAAGCCTGTATCCCCCGGCGTGAAGTAGAATTTTTCGTAGTAGGCCGGATCATCCGGGATGTGCATCTTCCGGTATTTCCCGGCGATGCTACCGTCGCGCTCCATCACAACGGCGGTGTTGTGGCAAAGGCCGGGTGCCCGCTGCTCAAAGAGCGAAAGTACGAGTACGCAATCAAGTTCGCGGGCCAAATCACCAAAATATTCAGTGCTGGGGCCGGGGATGGTTTCCGCCTGGTCAAAAACTTCGGTAGCTTCCGTTTGGCAAAAGTAGAGACCGGTGTGTAGTTCCTGAAAAACGATCAAATCGGCGCCTTCGGCCTTGCATTTGCGGGCTTCGTCGGCGGATTTGGCGAGGTTTTCGGACCGGCTGCCGGTGTTGGCTTGTTGGACTATGCCTACGTTGAGAATATTAGACATACGCAGCTAAATTTTAAAAAAAATAGTCAAACAGCAGAACCCCACTATTTGACTATTCGATTACACGACTATTTGACTTCTCCTAAGAAGCCTCCCCGTCATAATCATAAGGGAGTCGTTTAGAATCTTTTACGGTGGAGAGCGTCATCAACGTCTTCAGGCGTTCAATTTCGTCAATCTGCTGGAGCGTTTTGAACAGCAGCCGTTCGTAGGTCGGGATGTCTTTACAGACGATCTTGATGAGGAAATCCGCTTCACCGGTGATGATGTAGCATTCGGTGATCTCATCAATGGTTTCTACCTGAGCGAGAAAATTCTCACGCGCTTGGTCTTTACGCCAGTCGAGAGAAACGAGGACGAAGGTTTTCACCATCAAACCAATCGCTTCGGGCGTAACCTGGGCGTGGTAACTGTTGATGACGTCGTTCTGCTCCAGCTTCTTCACCCGTTCCAGGGTAGGTGCGGGGCTGAGACCGATCCGCTTGGAGAGGTCGAGGTTGGTGATCTTGCTGTTGTCCTGAAGAATTTTCAGGATATGAAGATCAATCTTATCTAATTTATCAGACATAACTTGGGTTAAGGACAGTTGGTGCGGCGAAGATAGCCGCACCAACTATTATTTCATAATTTCACCTTAAAAAGTATAAAATTTTCCTATTTGCGACCTAAGGCCAAATTCCAAGTGCAATATAATCACTGGATATCTTACTGATTGCCAGTGCGAAAGCGGCAGTCCTGAGATCTTTGATCTCGGCGTTGTCAGAATACATTTTGTAGACTTGGTTGAAGCCCTGAATCATGGTTTCTTCCAACCCGGAGCGAACGAGGTCTACTTCATCGGCTCCGCGTACGATCAATTCTTTGTCGCGGTCGCTGATGTTTTTGCCCGTTGTGGCTTCGATTTGCTCAACGATACGGCGGTAGGCGCGTTCGTCGAAGCGTTTTTCGAGGCGGCCAAAGCGCATGTGACTGAGGTTTTTGAGCCATTCGAAGTAGCTCACCGTTACCCCACCTGCGTTGAGGTAGATGTCAGGAATGACGATGATGCCACGTTCGGCGAGGATCTCGGCACCGTCTGCCGTTACCGGTCCGTTGGCGGCCTCAGCGATGATCTTGGCCCTTACGTTCGGCGCATTATCGGCGTCGATCTGGTTTTCGAGTGCGGCGGGCACGAGGATGTCGCACTCAAACTCCATGACGGCGCGGCGCTTGTCTTTACCGTAAATCCGTGCGTCGGGGTAGCTCAGGATGCTGCCGTGGTGCGCACGGTGGCGGAGCAGGGCGTGGATGTCAATGCCGTCAGGATTGTAGATCGCGCCTTCCACTTCGGAGACACCGATGATTTTGACGTTTCCTTCGTCCTGGCTGATCGTTGCAGTGTGGGAGCCTACGTTACCGAGGCCCTGAATCACCATGGTTTTGCCTTCGATGCCCGTTTCCAGGCCGAGCTTATCCATCAGCTCTTTGTTGTTGCAGGCTTCGCGGATGCCGTAGAATACGCCTCGGCCGGTGGCTTCGGTACGGCCACGGACACCGTTTTGGTTTACGGGCTTACCGGTCACACAGCCAGCGGCGTTGATGTCGTCTGGGTGGAAAGAGCGGTAAGTGTCGTAGATCCAGGCCATTTCGCGGCTGCCGGTTCCGTAGTCGGGCGCCGGTACGTCTACGGCAGGGCCGATGAACTTGCGGCGGATGAGCTCCGTGGTGTAGCGGCGGGTGATTTTTTCCAGGTCCGCTTCGTTGTATTCCCACGGGTTGATTTTTACGCCACCTTTTGCGCCACCGAAGGGCACATCCACGATCGCACACTTATAGGACATCAGTGTGGCCAGGGCCACTACTTCGTCCTGGTTGACGTGATTGGAGTAACGAATACCGCCTTTCGTAGGGCTGCGGTGATGGCTGTGCTGGGCGCGGTAGGCCTCCAATACCTCAACCTTTCCGTCAATCTTTACGGGAAAGTGAATCTGGTAAACACCGTTACAGACCTTGATCTGCTTCAGCAAGCCATCGTCCAGGCCAGTGTGGGGCGCGGCGGCATCGAAGTACCGGTTTACGCTGTCAAGAAAAGATACATTTTTAGCCATGATCATCAATTTGGTTTTCTAAATCAGTCATGCGGCGATCCAGTCGCCACAAGTAAAAGACAATACCCAGAAAAACTACAACGATTACCGCCACGACGACGTAGAGCTTACCGATGCTGCGCAAAAAATCAGCTGGCGGTTCCGCAGTGGCTTGGGCGCAGATGGTGACAGCGGCAAAGCAAAGCAATAACGTGGAAGTAATACGGACCATAGGGTTGCCGGGTGGTTTTGGTTAGGCTGGCAAAGATAGGTATTGCCAACGGGGCTAAATGTAGTGGTTTGACGCGGGATTTAAATGTTTACCCACAAATGTTTTTTCCCGCAACGGGGAATGTGTTCTGTACCAGACGGGAAAGCACTACCGTTATGCTGCTAATGAACTGCCCGCCGTGCCTGATCGTAACGCTCGTCGTAGTACTTTGGGAGGACGCAAAGAGCGGGTGGCGGAGCCGCTTTACCGGGAGGAGGACTTGGTCTAACCTGGTCAATGCAGCCTCTGGCTGCGAGCTTACGAAGCACGCTCCGCGTGCGAGACGTTATTGCAGGCTCGCAGCCGGAGGCTGCTTCGTAAACTCGCACGCGGAGCGTGCTTCGACCAGGTTAGAGCGCCAGAAGGAAGGCCAGCGTGTCCACCCCATCCGCATAATCATGAAGGGCAGGCTGCTGCGCCTCGCCGAAGGTAAATACCGGCAGATCGACGTTCAAAAAGTCCGGCGGAGCGACGGCTAGCTGGATTTCTTCCCGCTGGCCGTTCAGCTTTGTTTCCAGGGCAGCTTTGTCTGAGTAGTACTCAAAGTGCAGCGTACCGATGCGGGAGGGGATGGCTTCGTTTTCCAGTACCATGAGGGGTCCGGTGAGGTGAAAGCTTTCCTTATTGAGCGTTGTCAGGGCGTAGTTGTAATCGAAGTTGTTCTTCCACTTGCTGTGGTTCTGGAGCGTTTTCCATTCATGAAAAATGTGCAACAGCGGATCGAAGTTGTAGCCTTCCGGGGCGTAGAGTTTGCTGACGTTCCGACAGCCCAGGCCAAAGTACTGGAAAACATCATTGCCCAGGGCCCGCATTTGGTCCTCGGTTTCTTCACCGGAGAGAACGGCTACTGCGTTCCGGTTTTTGCGGATGATGTGCGGAACCCTAGCGAAGTAAGTCTCAAAGTAGCGGGCGGAGTTGTTAGAGCCCGTTGCGATAACGGCGTCGTAATCTCCGAGCTTATCCACCAGCTCAAAGTAGCTGGCGGCGGCTTCATCAAACTTGGCCAGGAGCTGAAGGAGGTAGGGCAAGACGAACTCATCCTTACTGCTCAGTTTAATCTGTGCCTTATGGCCGCTGACGTAGACGCAGAGGATGTCGTGAAAGCCCACCAAGGGGATATTGCCCGCCAGCACTAGGCCAACGGTTTGCTGGCCTTCGCCGTTAGGGCCGGGCTGGGGCACGAAACCCTCGCCCGCGATGGGGATGATCTGATAGCCGTTGAGCCAGGCGGAGAGTTTTTCTTCATCAAGGAACTCTTCAGCGATGGCTTTGACGGAGGCTTGCTGGTTGGCCAGGGTGAACCAGGCGTTGTTGAACTCGGTCCGCTTTTGCAGGGCGGTGAGGAATTCGTCTTCCGGCCCGGTGAGGTGGGCGGCGAGCTGGTGGAGGGTGGAGAGGCGGGCTTGTAGGGTCATGTTTCCGTAAAATCTGTAGACTGATGACCATGGACAATATGAAGAATCACAACATCAGTTTTAAAAACCTTGTACCACAGGTTAAAATTAAACTTATTCAGTTTTACTCTCCTCCACCCTTTACCTTTCTCTTCAGCTATTTCAGCATAAAATTCCAAATAACTTATTGAATCCATAACCTCACCCAAAAAGTCATGACCTAGACCGGCACGCTGGTCTTCGAGATACGCCCAATTTCTGTTGAGATCATCGGTAGCTTCAGGTTCGAGTACTACATGGTACTTCATTTATCAGCTTTTCTCTGCATCAATTCAGAAATAACCTCACGAGCGGGGCGAGACTTAGACGGATCTGCCAAATGGTTGCTCCATCTGCGACTCAGAAGAGACTCAAGCTCAGGATTAAAACCGTCCGGCTCTAACCTAAGGATGTCCACCGTATTTTTAATAACAAGTGCTTGTTCATCCGGGCTAAGGCTCCGAACCGCTTTCATGATTTCGTGAAAACCCATCGTTATTATAGTTTATTTACGCCAAGATAACGCTTTACGCGCCTATTCAGTTGCCAAACACCTCCCGCAGCCTTTCCACATTACGCTCCGGTATAGATTCGATGTCGGGATAACTGGCAACTGCGGCAGCAACGCTGCCCGTTCGCAGCAGCTGAATTACCGGATACGGCGCCCGGTTGGTGAGGTTACCAGGGTCGTTTTCCGCAACGCCCTCGAAGCGGTAATCAGGGTGAAAGTGGGCCAGCTGGACCAACTCGTCGGCCCCAGTTTCGGAGAAGGTTTCTTCGAGGGTGTAGACGAAGTCGAGGAAGGTTTCGAAATCGGCCAGCAGGTCAGTGGGGAAGACGAGCAGGTTGGTTTCCAGCTTACCTGGCTCCTCGTCCAACAAACTTTGCACCTGCGCCAGCGCCGCATAAAAAGCCTCCTCTTCATCTTGGACATTAATGGTTGCCGCTCCTACCCTGCCCTCCCGAAACGGCAAGGCTGCGAAGGGGCAAAGGGCGTACTTGATCACGAAATCCTCGACCCACTGCATCGTCTGCTCGGCCGGACTCATGGGTGAGGATCGCTTTGCTTGCGGTTTTCGATGTAGTTCGCCCAGCGGTCAACCATGCGCTGCATATCGTCCGGCAAATCACTATCGAAAGACATTCGCTCTCCGGTAACCGGGTGGGTGAAAGCGATGCTCTTGGCGTGAAGGGCCTGCCGCGGGCAAAGGTCGAAACACCGCTCGGCGAAGATTCGGAACTTACTGTACACGGTCCCCTTCAAAATGCGGTCTCCGCCATAACGGGCATCGTTGAAAAGCGGATGGCCGAGGTGCTTCATGTGCACCCGAATCTGGTGCGTCCGGCCGGTTTCCAGCTTAAGCTCCAGCAAGGAAACGTAGTAATAGCCACCGAGCACTTTATAGTGCGTAATGGCGTGTTTGTGCCCTTCTTCCGGCTCTTCGTAGACCCGGTATTTCTGGCGATTTTTGGCATCGCGCCCGATGTGCGCCTCAATGGTTCCGGCTTGTTCTTCGGGCTCGCCCCAGCAGACGGCCTGGTAGACACGGTCGATGGTGTGGTCGAAGAACTGCTTCGCGAGGTGCGTCATCGCGTCGTTCGTTTTCGCGATGATGAGCAAGCCCGAAGTGTCCTTATCGATCCGGTGTACGAGGCCAACGCGGCTTTCGTCGTTGCCAGACAGCGTAGGCAGATCATCCTTTTGGAGGTAAAACTTAAGCGCATTCACCAGCGTGCCGTCCCGGTGGCCATTGGCGGGGTGAACGACCATGCCGGGCGGCTTATGGACGACCATCACGTGGTCGTCTTCGTAGCGAATATCCAGCGGAATATCCTGCGGGATGGGCGCACCGCTTTCGTCTTCCGGCCGGTAGCGCGGAATCTCAATCGTGATGCGTTCTCCGGGGCTGAGCTTATGGTTGACCTTCACCTGCTTGCCGTCCACCAGAATGGTACCGCCCTTGATGCCATTTTGCACCCGGTTACGACTGACCTTGGCCAGTTTGTCGGTCAGGAACTTATCAATACGGATCGGATGCTGGCCGGGGTCCACGAGAATTTCCTGGGTCTCGATGTGATCTACGGGGTACTTACTTTGCATGAGGCAAAGGTACGGGTTAGAAGTTGTCGGGCTGTGTAAGTTTGGGGAATGAGGAAATTCAACCGGTTATTTCCCAAAAGCGTAAACGCCGATGTAAATAAGACCAATGGGCGTAAACCAAATTGTCGCTTTTTTGGCCCCCTAGCCCCCAAAGGGGGAACAAAAAGCGACAATTTGGTTTACGCCCAATAGGCTGGTGGTTGAAATAAGGGTTTAATCACCCAGGCGTTTAATACCCTTCCCCGTCAAAGCCTGCACATTCGCCGTGATCCATTCCAGGGGTTTGTCCCACCATTTTAGCTTCAGCAATTGCTCAATGGTTACGTCGTCGAAGCGGCGCTTGATTTCGCGGGCGGGGTTTCCGCCGACGATGGTGTAGGGCGGTACGTCTTTCACCACCGTGGCGTTGGTGGCGATGATGGCGCCGTCGCCTACCGTTACCCCGGCCATGATGGTGGCGTTGTAGCCGATCCAGACGTCGTTGCCGATGGTGATGTCGCCTTTGCGGGGGTATTCGCGGCCAGCCATCGCGCCTTCCCAACCGTCGCCGAAAATGGCAAAGGGGTAAGTCGAAATAGCGTCCGTCAGGTGGTTGGCACCGTTCATGATGAAGGTCACGTCTGAGGCAATCATGCAGAATTTACCAATGATGAGCTTATCATCCACAAAATCAAAGTGGTACTTTACGTTCTTCTCGAAGTTCATCACGTCCTCGAAATCATCGTAGTAGGTGAAGTCTCCGACGATGATGTTGGGGTTGGTGATGATGTTTTTGAGGAAGCAGAGGCGGTTGTAGTTGGTTAGGGGGAATTTGGTGGTGGGGTTGGGCATTTAAACAGCGGTTGGTACTTGGCAAAAATAGCGTAATATGACTGGCCTGTTTTTATCACCTCTAGTTAT
>CAYWMW010000078.1:0-16183 GCA_964458975.1 uncultured Lewinella sp.
AGCAAGCGTAGCGCCGCGAACGGTACTTGCGGTAGCGACTCCCGACTCCCGACTCTAGACTCCCCTACTCCAGACTCTTCACCTCCCATACCCGGTGCAAATTCTTCTTCCGAAAGTCCTGCGGCAGCGTCTGTTTGGTAATTTCTTTCACGGAGGACGCGCCCATTACGTTGCTTGCGTCGAGCTTGAATTTCCGGGCGTTGGTGGCGAAGAGGATGGCACCGCCTTCGTTGAGTTTTGGGGTGCAGTTGTTGATCAGCTTGAGGTGATCGGCCTGGAGGTCGAAGGGTTCCTTCATCATTTTTGAGTTGGAGAAGGTGGGCGGGGTGATGACGATGAGGTCGTACTTCGTCAGTTTGGGGTCGCGGAGCCATTCGAGGATGTCGGTACGGATGAAGCGGTGCTTGCTGGCATCAATTTCGTTGAGTTCGAAGTTGCGCTTGCCCCATTCGAGGTAGGTATTGGAGACATCGAGGCTGTCGACGCGGAAGGCGTCGGCGGCGGCGGCGTAGACGCCGAAGGAGCAGGTGTAGGCGAAGAGGTGGAGTACGCGGGCCTCCTTACCGATTTTAGCGACGCGCTCGGCGACCATCATGCGGGTATCCCGGTGGTCGGCGTAGAGGCCGGTATCGAGGTAATCGGTGAGGTTGACGATGAAGCCGAGGCCGTTTTCTACGACGGTAAATTCGCGCTTGGCGATGCTTAGTTTTTCGTACTGGCTGTCTCCACGCTGGCGTTTGCGGAGTTTGAAGAAGACGTCGTCTTGGCCCACGCCGAGGACTTCGGTGATGATGTCTCGGTAGGCGAGTTTGCGGTCCTGATAGTCATCGTCGGTCCAGACTTCGCCCCGGCGGTGGTAGAGGGAGACGTAGACCTGCTCGGCGTAGCGGTCTACGAGGATGGGAAACTCATCGAGGTCGGCATCGTAAATGCGGTAGACTTCGATCTCCTTGCGGCGGGCCCACTTGCCGTAGTGCTTGGCCATTTTGCGGAGGCGGTTGGCGAAGGGGGTGTAGTCTTTTGGCATGATTGGCGGTATGCGGTAAGGGGAATGCGATAAGTGATTCAGCCGTATTGCATTCGGCTGTTCTTATCAACGCCGCGAAGATAGTGTTTTAGGGGCGCGGCCGCAGGGACTGTTACCACCCGCATCAATCATAGCAGGGGTGATGGTACCGACGCAGTTTCCGTCAACGGCGACGTTGATTTGGTCAACGCAGGCCGCCGTTGGGCGAAAAGCATTAGCAGCCAGGGTGCCGAGGCCCAGGGCGAAGAATGCGGCAAAGAGGGTAAAACGCAAAAGCATAGAAGGGTTGTTTTTTTCTTCTATGCTTTGATTTTTTTGTTTGTTACAGTACTTGGGGTATTGAGTTTAATTTGACCGTACAGCTGAACCAACTCGCTACCGCTCGTAACCTATCGATCACGAACTCCGGATTAATCGTCCGCATTTCCACCACCCTGATCCGGCTTTCTGCCGCGTTGGCCGCGCTGTTTGCGGTTTGGGTCGCGTGGCTGTTCGCTGCGGGTACGCTCACCGCGCGTGCGTTCGCCGCGGGGCTTTCGGTCGCCGCCGCCTTCGTTGCGGGGTTTACCGCCTTCGTTTCTTTCGCTGCGGGGTTTGCCGTCGCGGTTACCACCGCCGCCACCGGAACGTTTTTTGCCACCACGGCCACGGCCGCCGCCACCACCTCGGTTGCGGTCTCCGCCGCGCCCACGGCCTCCTCCGCCGCCGCCCCGGCGATCTCCGCCACGGCCACCACGGCGGTCTCCGCCGGTGTCTTTGAGGCGGTCGGGTACTTCGAGGCGCTCCACCTTCATTTCCATCAACTCTTCGATGGCCTTGAACCGGCGGCGATCATCGCCGCTGATGAGTGTGATGGCTTCGCCTTCGGCCGCCGCGCGGGCCGTACGGCCGATGCGGTGGACGTAGTCTTCGGCATCTCCCGGCACATCGAAATTGATGACCAAGTCGATGCCGTTGATGTGGATGCCCCGGCTGAGGACGTCGGTTGCCACAACCACCTGAATGGCACCGGAGCGGAACTGGCGCAGGCGTTCTTCGCGTTCGTCCTGAGCCAGGTCAGAAGAAACGTCTTTTACTTTAGGGTTCTTGCGGGCGAGGCGGCGGGTCAGCTCGCGCACGGTTTTCTTACGGCCGCAGAAGATGAGGATGCGGTCCATCGTCTTACACTTCTCGCGCAGGATTTCTTCGATCAGGGCATTCTTGGCCCAGTCGGCAACGTTGTACGCCTTTTGCTTAATCTTCTCGGCGGGCTTGGAGATCGCGATGCTGATTTCGACCGGATTCTTGAGAATATCCCGGCTAAACTTCCGGATTTTGTTCGGCATGGTGGCCGAGAAGAAGAGGATCTGGAGTTTCTCCTTCGGCAACATGTCGATGATCTTGATCATATCGTTCACGAAACCCATATCGAGCATCCGGTCGGCCTCGTCGAGGACGAGGTGGCGGACTTCGCTGAGGTCGGTGTAGCCCATATCGAGGTGGGCCATCAGGCGGCCGGGGGTGGCGACGACGATGGGCGCACCGGTCTTCAGGGCTTTTTGTTCCTGGGCCATGCTGTGGCCGTCGCGACCGCCGTAAACGGGGATGGAGCTGGCGTTCATGTGGAAGCTGAAGCCCTCCATTTGGCGGTCTATCTGCATCGCGAGTTCCCGGGTGGGCGTCAGCACGATGGTGGTTACTTTGGTGGGCGGGTTGTCGCAGATGTCGGTCAGGATGGGCAGCAGGAAGGCGGCGGTTTTACCGGTTCCGGTCTGCGCTACGGCGAGTACATCGCGGCCCTCGATGGCGGGCGGGATGGCCTGGGCCTGGATGGGGGTACATTTCTCGAAGCCCATATCGTCGAGGGCATCGAGGACTTCATCGGCGATGTCGAGTTCGTCAAAATAGACGGTTGGCGGCTCCTCCTTTTCTTCGGGGGCGTTGTCTGGGGTAGTATCCATTATGTTGGCTTGGTTGGGGTTCGCAAGCCTTGTCTTCCCTGGCCCGCGGAGATTTATTAATTTGGGTAGCTGGCATTCCAGCGGTGCGAAGGTAGGGAATAGATTGATAGCTTGATAGCTTGATAGAAGGTAGACTTATAGGCTACCGCGCGGCTCTGGCTTCCATTCTATAAACAAGGATTACAGAAGTTTATAAATTCGTTCGCTGTTATTCTAGTTTGGGCGGGGGCGCAGGTGCAGGGGGAGGTTGAAGAGCTTCGTTGGTAGAGCAGCGCAAAGTCCTCACCGAAAACTAAGTCTTGCTCTCTAAATAGTCAATGATGATGTCGTTAAACCCGTTTTTTGCGGCTCGTTCCTTTTGTAGTAAACGGTCAAACCGGATAGTTTTGCCTCGCTTCTGAAGGTTCCTAAGTTGATTTCTGAAATCGTTGAGCAGATTGCGACGAAGCCTGACCAGATTTTTACAGTTCAGGTTTAGGCGTTGTACAGCCTTTCTAATCAAACCGAAAAAGTTGAAACCGGTCAATCGTCCGCAACAGCTGCTCCGCCAGGTCATCGGTGGCGTTGAAGTTAAGTTCTTCGAGCCCGGCCGCCCAGCGGCGGTAGTCGGTTTCGCTGAACTGGCGCATGGCGCTGAACTTGCCGGAGGTGACGTGGAGGCTGTGGTCCCGAAAGCTCGTCCAGGCATTTTCGTAGCTGCGGACGCAGCGGCCGGAGACGCGGCCAGTGGCCCCGGACCAATCGTCTTCGCAGCCAAGCGCGAAATAATTCAGGTAGGTCTTGGCCGCCGGAGCATCCCCCGCCTGGCCGTGTAAAAGCGCATTCGCCAAAGTAATGCTGGCCGGAATCCCGAACTTCTCCTGCTCCGCCTGGGCAACGTTGCTGAAGCGCCGGATGAAGGCCGCGATTACCTGCTCCTCCTGGCGGGTGAGCCGGTCGTACTTGCTCGGCTCGCCGGAGCCGAAGAGGTTGAAGCGTTCGAGGAAGCCTGCTTTTTCGGGAGTCTGGGCTACGGGCTTTGGTTCTGCATCGGTGAGGACGGGTTGCTCATGGTTGGCCGCAGGAGCCAACGCTGGGGTTTCGGCCGGCTTACCCGCTGGGGTAATGGTCTTGGCCGGAGGCGGAGCCCCCAGCCGCAGGTTAAAGTTCACCTGCTTATCCGACAGCAGGAAGAGCGCTACGCCAATAATGAGCAGACGAAGCCAGTGGCGGCCCGCGAAGGACACCAGACGATTAAATACTAATTTCATTTTTTGCAACCTTTGGGAGAGCACCTATTCCGGCTCCCGATTCACTAAATCTTTATACCTGGCTGTTTTTTGAGTGTGGGCGGGGGGTAGGAACTAGGAACTAGGAACTAGGAACTAGGAACTAGGAACTAGGCTACCCTTTCGCTTTATGCAAATGTAGGTAAAATTACATAAATAAACAAATTGTTTTAAATCAATTTCTTGCTTCCAATACTTGGGTTTGGACGATGCCTTCGCCGTCGAGGTAGTAGGCGGCCTGGGGGCTGGCGATGACCTTGCCTTTCAACTTACTTGGCACCTGCGGCCCCGCCTCCTTATTTCCTGCTTTGTACGTCCAGTAACCGTTGTCGGAATTGCCCGTCAGGTAAGGAGGTTGCCAGCCGAAGTGCTCTGCGGCGGGGAGATTTACCCAGCGTACGAAGCGGCCATAATTGGTAAAAACAGCCAGCTTCTGCTCTTCGTCGTAGTGCAGCAAAACCGTTCCCCGGTCTACGTACACCGCAGTTGGTGTGGTGGAAGACTTCAACTCCAAGCGCAAATCGTTGGATTCAAGCCGTAGCCCGCCCTGGGGGGCGAGTAATTTCAGGCGGTAATCCCACAAGTCAAACACCCAGGTACCCTGATCCGATGCGCGGGCCAGGGCCTCCGGCTGGCGGATGTTTTCCTGGGCGAAGAGATCAATTCGGCTGAGTTCACTCAGCGTTCGATCCAGGACAACCGCCGTTCCGTACTCGGGGTAAAACAGCAGGATCGCGAAGGGGTCCGTTACGTCCACGCAGCCCGGTGCGCCCAGGCTGCTGTCGTAGAATTCAAACTGGTTTTGCCCGAGGGGATTGTCGGTAACGAAGTTGTCATTAGCCAGCAAGTAGTATTTTTTACCGGCATTATCGATGAAAAAATCCACGACCTCCGGCCCGGCAACAGCTTTGGCGGCAACGCAGGAAAAACAGAAAAGTAAGGGAAGTAATAAGCGCATAGTAGGTACCTAACGCCGAAAGTCGCATTTTTGTGGTCCATGAAACTGTATCCGATCCTTTTTGCCCTGCTGCTGCCCGCATTTCTAGCCGCTCAGGCCGCTGATTCTACCGAAGTCATCAAACGACTTCAGGTCGGCGGCGGGTTCGGGATCATGCAGCACGACGTAGATTTTACGCCTTCGGCCAGCACCGAAGCACTAGTAGGCCAGCGGTACAACGTCGGTTTGCGGTACTTCGACAACAAACTCGTCGGGTTTCAAGCCGAAGTAAGCCTGACCAACGCTGGCTGGCAGGAAAACCTAGACACCCTCTTCGCCACCAACTACGAACGTAAAATTCAGTTCGCCGAAGTACTTATCCTTACCCAACTCAGCATTGGGAACGGCGTGGTGCAACCGATGCTTCAGTTTGGGCCCTACCTCTCTATTCCGCTCAGTTCGTCAGAGTCGATTCCAAGCGAATTTGAAATCCCTGAGACCAACCCCAGACAGTATTACGGCTTTGAGTTGCCGTCTCGTTTGAACTACGGCGGCATCGTCGGCGCGGGCCTGAACCTCGAAATCGGCCCGCTGACCATCCAGCTGGAAGGACGCTACCTGATTGGCTTCAGTGATTTATTTAAGACGGGGGATACTATTGCTTCTACCAGCCGGCGGCAGGGGTTGGGCGGGCGGGTTGGGGTGTTTTGGGAGCTTTAGGAGTCTGGAGTCTGGAGTCTGGAGTCTGGAGTCTGGAGTCTGGAGTCTGGAGTCTGGAGATAAAATTTTCATTCTGAAAATCATAGGATTTATGCGGGTTTATGGTGTTTTTTTCATCTTTTTTTGCCTGACTTCGCTTGGGGTGCGGGGGCAGTCTTCGGAGGCGCTGGCGGACTCTATTCTTCAGGTGCTGGAGGAGGGAATTGAGGCGGGCGCTTTTCCTGGCGCCCAGGTTTTGGCATGGCATAAGGGGGAGCCGCTGGTACACGTTACTGCGGGCTACCACACTTACGCTAAGGAGCAGGAGGTGAAGAAAGACGATGTTTATGATCTGGCTTCGATTACTAAAACGAGCTCTGGCTTGCTTTATCTGATGGCGCTGTACGAACGTGGTTTGCTTAAGCTTGATGCCCGGCTGGGGGAAGAGTTTCCGTTTTTTGCGGATACGGACAAGGCCGGTCTGACCCTCCGCTCCGCCCTCAGTCACCGGGCGGGTTTACTGCCGTGGGTTCCTTTTTGGCAGGGTGCGTTAAAAGGGAATGCGCGTTACCCCTGGCAGAAAAAATGGGATACTGGCCGGACGAACGATTACCGCTTCCGCGCCCGCACGATGCGTCAGGACAGCTCTCGCCGGTTCCCGATACGGCTGACGGATGATCTCTGGCTGCACCGAAAATTCAAGGAGAAAAACATCTACCGCTCCATTAAAAAATCTCCCTTAAAACCGGAAGGCGAATACAAATACTCAGGCCTGTTGTTTTACCTGCTGCCGCAGCGGGTGGAAGACGGAGCCCAGAGAGATTACCGCACTGTTTTACGTGAAAAATTCTACGATCCGCTAGGCGCAAAAACCCTAGGCTACCGGCCGCTGGACCGGGGAATACCGCTCAACCGCATCATCCCAACGGAGGTGGACACTTTTTTTCGGATGACGACGCTGCACGGCGTAGTCCACGATGAGGGCGCGGCCATGATGGACGGGGTCAGCGGAAACGCAGGCTTGTTTTCCACCGCCGAAGACCTGGCAAAGCTGTACCAAATGCTCCTGAACGGCGGCACCGCAAACGGGAAACGTTTCTTCAAGCCATCCACCGTTAAGGAATTCACCCGCCGCCACTACGCTGCCGAAGGAAACCGCCGTGGTTTGGGCTTCGACAAACCGCTGATTGAGTACGATGCCGATGCCAGCTCGGTAGCGAAGCAAGCCTCCGCCAGCAGCTTTGGCCACAGCGGCTACACGGGTACTATGGTCTGGGCGGACCCTGAGCATGATTTGCTCTTCGTTTTCCTCAGTAATCGGGTCCACCCAAGCCGTAACCGACGGGCTATCTACACGCTTGGCATCCGGCCACGTGTACACACTTTGTTATACGAATCGTTGGGTTTGTAGGCTTGTGGATCGGTGGTTTTGTAGTTCGGTGGTTCGGTGATGTGTAGCCACGCGGCAGCTCCACCGAACCACAAAACCACCGAACCGTTCCTGAGTTTGCGAATATTCGCTACTTTAGCCCCACATGAGCGCAAAAACCGCCAACGAAAAAATAATCTTCGGGTTAAAAGTGAAACAGCTCCGCCAGGAGCAGGGGCTTTCTTTTTCTGATTTATCGAAGACTTCGGGGATGTCACTCTCTTACCTCAATGAGATTGAGAAGGGGAAGAAATTCCCGAAGCAGGATAAGGTCAAGAACCTTGCCAAAGCCTTGGGGACGACTAAGGAAGAGCTCACGGATGGCCAGCTGGGGCGCAACCTGGCGCCGGTTACCCAGCTGCTCCAGTCTAACTTCCTGAACGAATTACCGCTTGAACTTTTCGGCATTGAGCTCAGCAAAGTGGCCGATCTGATCGCCCAGGCGCCTACGCGGGTTGGTGCTTTCATCAGTACGCTGCTGGAGCTCTCCCGGTCTTACGCACTGCGGGAAGAAAACTTCTACTTTGCGGCCCTGCGCTCGTACCTGGAACTGCACGACAACTATTTCCCGGAGCTGGAGGAAGCAGTAGAACTGTTTACCCACAAGCACGGTCTGCCGGGTTTTCGGCCAGTGCCGCCCCGCACTTTGGGCGGTCTGCTGGAATCTGCTTACGGGTATACGATTGTACCCGACGGCCTCAATGACCACCCGGACCTGCAAATATTCCGCTCCGTTTACCAGCCGAAGGAGAATCGTTTGTTGCTGAATGGAGACCTGACGCCCGGTCAGCGGGGCTTCCAGTACGGCAAGGAGCTGGCCTTCAATCATCTTCGGCTTACGGAACGGGCAAACACCAGTAGCCTGCTGCGCAGCCGGGTATTTGAGGAAGTGCTCAACCACAGTAAGGCCACTTACTTCAGCGTTGCGTTGCACATTCCGTTGCAACCGTTCGTGGAGAGTATTCGTACGTTTTTTAGCGCACCGACCTGGGATAGCGGCGCGCTCCTCCGGCTCTTGCAGCGCTACAACGCTACGCCGGAGATGTTTTACCAGCGGCTCACCAACGTATTACCTCAATTTTTCGACCTCCGGGAGCTCTTTTTTCTGCGGTTTCTGCACGACGTTGAAAACGATGATTTCACCATCGATAAGGAGCTACACCTGCACCGCCGCCATCACCCCCACGAGAACGGCTTATTCGAACACTACTGCCGCCGTTGGGTATCTTTGAGCATCCTGAACGAAGCGCATAAAGCCGATAGCAACGAAATGCGCGTCGACGTGCAGCGCAGCAACTACTTCGGTACCGACGACGAGTACCTCTGCATCACCCTGGCGCGAAAAAGCTCTTCCGCGCCCGGCCAAAACGTAAGCCTCACTATTGGTTTGCTCGTCAATGATAAACTAAAGGAAACCATCTCCTGGCTAGACGACCCGGGCATCTCGTCCCGGATCGTTAACACCACCTGTGAGCGGTGTCCGATAACGGACTGTACGGACAGGGTTGCAGCGCCGGAGATCGTGAATAAAAGAGCAAAATACCAGCGGGTAAAAGCGGCATTGAAGGAGCTTTAAGGCGTTAGCAATGTTACAGTACCAGCGTTCTTGAGCAGCATTTTTAGGCGCGGCCGCAGGATGCCGGGTTGGGGGATCAGGAAACAATGCTTTAAACGCCTTACTTTGCATTGCGGCAGAGCATGAGGATACCCTTACACTGCACCTGCGTCCGCGCCGCATCGTACCCGCCCGGAAAATCTTTCTTCTCATGTCACGACGCCTGTCTTTGTTGCTCTTCTGCCTGGTGTTCGGCCTTGCTGGAAGCATTAGCGCACAGCTGGATTCTCTGCTCAATGTACTTGACGAGGAACTGAACCAACGAGGTGCCTACCTGGCGCAAAAGGAAGCGCAGCTGCTACAACTCGATCAAGAGCGAGACCACGCACAAAGCCCTGAAGAGAAGTTCGAGATCACCCTTAAAAAAGTAGCCGCGCTTGAATCCTTTTCTTTCACGCGGGCAAGTCAGGAGGTTGCCAGGCTTGATGCGCTGGCTAGTGAACTGGGCGAAGCCTACAAAGCGGATCTCGCCCAACTCAAAGAGTCCTTCATTTTTCTCTCCGCCGGTTTGTTTAATGAAGCCATCGACAGCCTTTCCACCATCAACCTGAACCACTTCTCCGGCCGCCTGAAAGCCGAGTACTACGCCACCCTGGCCCGTTGTTATATCGACTTATCAGACAACTACCCCAGCGAGGCCCTCATAAATAGCAGCCGCAAGCAAGCGGTGGCTTGTCTGGATTCGGCCATCCTCTACGTTGCTCCAGACACCATCGAGCTACTCTCCCTGCGCGGCTTCAAAGCCATTGCTGAACGCAACCCACGGGAAGGCCTCGCGGTATACCATCAGGTCCGTAATCATCCCGACGCAACCGTTCGCCTGATGGCCAAGGAACACGGCACCGCTGGGGTGAACTACCGCTTGCTCAACATGCAGGACTCCGCCCGGATAGCCGTCGTTAAATCAGCGATTGCGGACGAGCGGACCGTTACCCGGGAAGCCATCTCCCTGGTTCGCGTAGCCCGCTATGCTTATGAAATGGGGGATTACGAACGCTCCGCCCGCTACATAAAAATAGGCCTCGAAAACGCTAACTTCTTCGACGCCCAGCACCGCAAAATCGAAGTCCTGGAAATTCTTCCGTTGATCGAAGAAGAACGCCAACAACTACTGCGTAGCCAACGGATGCAGTTTATTCTCTTCAGCTCTTTACTGTCCATTCTACTATTGTTAGCCGTCTGGCTCATCCGCAGAACCATCCAGCAGAACCGTGAGCTTCGGGAACGCCGGCAGGCCCTGCTGGATGTGACCCAACAGCTGCGCGCAAACAACAATGCCCTGCGCGATGCCGAACGCATCAAAGAGCAGTACATCGGCTATTTCTTCCAGACCAACACCAAGGTCATCACCGGCGCCAAAAAAGTGATTGATAAAGCGGCTAAGGCTATTTATGCAGCAGACTTCAAAGAGGCCAAATTTCAGCTTAAATCTTTCAATGCGAAGCAGCAAAACAAACAGCTCCTTCAGGATTTTGATCAAGTATTCCTGACACTATTCCCGGATTTCGTTATAAAGTTCCAGGCTTTTTTCCCTCCCGATATTATCTGGCAAGCTGAAGATCAGGACGAGCTCTCCGCCGAAGTCAGAATCTTCGCCCTCATGCGGCTCGGCATCAAGAACAACGACACCATCTCTAAGATTCTCGGCTACTCCGTTAACACGATCTACGCCTACCGAAGCAAGGTGAGGGGTAAATCTTTGCTCGATAAAGATACCTTTGATCGGGCGGTGATGGAAATCTCATCTACCAAACCAGCCTAAACTGTTGGCCGATTTGCTATGTGTTCTCTCAATAAAAATGCCGCCTCCCGGAAGGAAAGCGGCATTATTTCAAAACACTACTTTTCGAGCCGCGCAACGCACGGAAATACATATTACACTTAAGAAACACATTGTTCTGATGCTGAAACTATATATAGCTTTTGGCTGTGTTGCCATAACTTACAGTCCTCACCCTTTTGAACAATACAATAATGCGGCTGAAAACAGCTTTTGACAAATAAAATAGGCTTGCATATAGAAATATAGCTGCCTTATTTACATTAAACAACTGGCTATCATCGTCTTACATAACTACCTACTGCTTTGCGATATAGATAAAATATGGACTTAAAAGTAGCTTTCTTCAGCAGCTTCAGCGCATTTTACCGGAGATTCATACCGTTTCACGCCTATTCTTCTTCGAGTAGCAGTTGTTCCCGGAGCTGTTCAGGGGAGGGCAGCAAGGCTTTTACCTCTGGCGGTAGCTCCTCGAACAGGCGGTAAGTAGACACGCCAACCGGCCGGGAACCCGACTTAAGCGCGTACTCTACCACCACATCATCCTTCTCCTTACAAAGAATCATCCCGATGGAAGGGTTCTCGTGCGGAAGGCGGCGCAGGTCATCAAGCGCTTCCAGATAGAAGTTCATCTTTCCGGCGTACTCAGGGATGAAGTGTTTCACCTTCAGGTCAATGGCTACCATACTTTGCAGGTGACGGTGGAAAAACAACAGGTCTACATAGAAATCCTTCGTCCCCACCTGCAACCGATGTTGCTGGCCCACGAAGCAAAAGCCGTAGCCCAACTCCAGAATAAAATCACGGATGCGTTCAATAAGGCGCTTTTCCAACTCCGCCTCCTTCACCTCGTCTTCGATCCCGAGAAATTCGAGGTTGTAGCTACTCTTGATGGCTTCGTTGGCCATTTCTATCAGGTCAGCGGGTAGCGTCTCCTTGAAATTATTGGTTGGGGTTTCCAGTTTACTGCGTTCGTAGAGCTGGGCGTCGATGTGGTAGTTGAGGATGGCGCGGGTCCAACCGAATTTGGCGGACTTTTGGATGTAGAACTGCCGGTGCGCCATGGTAAATTTTCCGTTGAGAAGGACAACGTTGTGGCCCCAAGGAATTTGCGACACAAGCTGTGTCGCATTTTCAAAATCCTTATATGTGAGGTAGAGGCGACGCATTCGTTCAAGGTTCCTCGGAGCAAAACTCTTCTCATCAGGAAAAGCTGTTTGCAAATCGCTAGACAACTGCTTTATAACTTTAGCTCCCCACCCATGCTCCTCCTGGCTAGCAACAATCTGCCGCCCCAACTCCCAGTACATCAGGATGAGGGAGCGGTTTACTTGCTGAATGGCGTGAACGCGGGCGGTACGAACGGTGGATTTTAGTTCGGATAAAAGGTAGGTGTAGGCGGTAGACATTAGTAGGGTGTTTGGTTTAACACCAAAATTAGGTTCTAAATAAATTTAAACCAAAAAGTTTTAACATTTTTTCAAAACTATTTTAGTTAACCTTCTCCTCCATTTTTTATCCGAACAGTTATTCCGTCGCCTACCCGCTTCGTAGTAATCAAAGTAGGAGGGTTAATCTCAATATCTTCGTCAATAAGCTTCGCAAGGGTTTCTATGGTAAAGTTAGGGTCGAAATGGCCAGGTCTTACAAATAGAATCACGTAGTATGGTTGATTTTGTGTGTAGACTAAAGTACCAAAATCGCTATCGTGAGTTATTATTCCTCTATGTGTTTCGCTAGCCAGACTAAGTAAGTCGATGTCTAATCCACCAGCAAGATCATCATCTGAAGCACTCTTCACCTCAAATCCACGTTCTCGCAAAAAGTCAATGACGTTGTTGTGAATATTTTCATCAGCAATAAAGCGTACATCATTCAGTCTCATGCAGCTAATTGAAGTTCTATGATTTGAGTAGAAGAAATTTCTGCACTTGCATAAAGTAGAGCCTGATGTACAGCAGCAATACTTACCTGTGGATATTGCTCATGGATGCTTTCAGGAGTCCCACCTGTTCCAAGCCATTCTAGAATGATAGCTACACTAATTCTAGTTCCTTTGACCAAAGGTTTGCCTCCCAAAATCCCCGGATTACGCTCCAACAAACTGTACTGATCCATAAAATTCGTTTTTTCTTTAACGGATAGCTTATCCGTAAAGTTACGCTGCGAACATTTATTTAAGCTCCTCCCGCAAAAACCGCCCAGTATGGCTCTCCTCCACCAAAGCCACCTTCTCCGGCGTACCCTTGGCGATAAGTGTTCCCCCACCCCGCCCCCCTTCGGGGCCCATATCGATGATGTAATCGGCGACCTTGATGACGTCCATCGTATGCTCGATCACGATTACGGTATTTCCTTTTTCGACCAGGCCCTGAAGCACCCGCAGCAAATACTGGATGTCCTCAAAGTGTAGTCCGGTGGTGGGCTCATCGAGGATGTAAACGGTCTGGCCGGTGGCCCGCTTGCTGAGTTCTTCCGCCAGTTTCACCCGCTGGGCTTCCCCGCCCGAGAGCGTCGTTGCCCGCTGGCCGAGGGTGATGTAACCCAGGCCAACGTCGTTGAGCGTCTTCATCCGCCGGCTGATCTTCGGGATGGCCTCGAAGAACTCACTCGCTTCCGCGACGGACATGTTCAGGACGTCGTTGATCGACTTGCCTTTATACAGTATCTCCAGCGTCTCCCGGTTGAAGCGCTTGCCGAGGCAGGTTTCGCACTCCACGTCTACGTCGGGCAGGAAGTTCATCTCGATGGTCCGGCTGCCGCTGCCCTTGCAGACTTCGCAGCGCCCACCCTTCACGTTGAAGCTGAAACGGCCGGGTTTATAGCCCCGGATCTGACTCTCGGGCAGCTTCGTAAACAAGGCCCGGATGTCGGTAAACACCCCGGTGTACGTGGCGGGATTAGACCGCGGCGTCCGCCCAATCGGGCTCTGGTCAATGTCGATCACCTTATCGATGTGCTCCAGCCCCTTCACGGATTTATACGGCAGCGGCCGCTTCACCGAGTTGTAGAAGTGCTGCCGCAGGATCGGGTACAGCGTCTCGTTGATGAGTGTCGACTTTCCCGAACCACTCACCCCCGTCACGCAGGTAAACGTACCGAGCGGAATTTTGATGTTTACATTTTTCAGGTTGTTGCCCGTAGCACCCTTCAGCTCCAGGAAGTCCCCGTTGCCTTTACGTCGCTTTTCAGGCACGGCGATCTCCTTGCGGCCGGAGAGATAATCTGACGTAATACTGCCAGCATTCTTCTTGAGCAAAAACTCTTTCGGCTTTCCGGCCGTGACGACGGCTCCGCCCTTCACGCCCGCTCCGGGGCCGAGGTCAAGCAGATAATCCGAAGCCATCATGATATCTTTGTCGTGCTCGACTACGATGACGGAGTTGCCGATGTCCACCAAATCCCGCAGAGCCCGGATCAACCTCTGGTTGTCGCGCTGGTGCAGGCCGATGCTCGGCTCGTCGAGGATGTAGGTGATGCCCGTCAGTTGGCTACCGATCTGGGTGGCCAGGCGGATGCGCTGGGCTTCGCCACCGGAGAGCGACCTCCCGGGCCGGTCCAGGCTCAGGTACCCCAGGCCAACGTGCAGCAGGAAGCGCAGCCGGAAGCGAATCTCCTTGAGGATGTCGGTCGCGATCAGCTTCGTCCGCTCATCCATGCCCTCTTCGGCGGTTTCCATCCAGTCGCCGAGTTCGCCGAGGTCCATGCGGGCGAGTTCGCTGATGGTTTTGTCTTTCACTTTGTAGTGGCGGGCTTCACGGCTCAGGCGGTCGCCTTCGCATTCGGGGCAGTCGCTGATGGTCATGAAGTCTTCGGCCCAGGTGCGGATGCGTTCGCTGCTGGTTTCTTCGTACCAGCGCAGGATCATGTTCACGAGGCCGTTCTTACGCACGTCCCAGACCATGTCGTGGGCGATGCGGTCGTACTTGCTTTTCTTCTGGCCACCGGGCTTTTTCTTTTCTCCGTAGAGCAGCACATTGAGCGCTTCGGGTTTCAGCTTACTGATCGGCTCGGTGAGCTTGAATTTATAGGCTTTGGCGATTTCTTTGACCTGCTTAAAGGTCGTATTGTCCCGGTCTTCGCCCATCGGGGCGAGGCCACCTTTGTTGATGCTCAGGCTGCGGTCGGGGATGATTTTTTCGATATCCGGGCTGTTCACCTGGCCCAGCCCCTTACAGGTTTTGCAGTAGCCGTAGGGCGAGTTGAAGCTGAAGGTATTCGGGCTCGGCTCTTCGTAGGAGAGGCCGTTTTCGGCGTCCATCAGGTTTTTGGAATAGGGGTTGGTTTCGCCGCTTTCTACGTCTTGGACGAAGACGAGGCCATCGCCCATTTTCAGGGCGGTTTGCAGGCTTTGGCTCAGGCGCTCGGCGCGGTCGGGTTGCATCTTTAGCCGGTCGATCACCAGTTCGATGTCGTGGACTTTATAGCGGCTCACCTGCATCCCTTCCACCAGGTCCTGAATTTCTCCGTCGACGCGCACTTTGGTGTAGCCCTGCTTCCGTACCTGCTCGAACAGCTCCCGGTAGTGGCCCTTCCGGCCCCGGATGAGTGGGGCGAGGACGATCATTTTCTTCCCGGCGTAGCGTTCGGCGATCTGGTCTTTCATCTGCTCCTCCGTGAAGCGGAGCATCGGCTCGCCGCTGATGTAGCTGTAGGCGGTACCGGCGCGGGCGTAGAGCAGGCGGAGGAAATCGTAGATCTCCGTCACCGTCCCCACCGTACTGCGGGGGCTGCGGTTGGTGGTCTTTTGCTCGATGGAGATCACGGGGCTCAAGCCGGTGATCTGTTCCACTTCGGGCCGCTCCATCGAGCCCATGAACTGGCGGGCGTAGCTGCTGAAGGTCTCCATGTAGCGGCGTTGGCCTTCGGCGTAAATGGTGTCAAAAGCCAGGCTGGATTTGCCGCTGCCGCTCAGGCCGGTAATCACCACGAGTTCATTGCGCGGCAGTTCCACGCTGATGTCTTTCAGGTTGTTCTCCTTTGCGCCGATGACGGAGAGGAAGCGCTCCGAGTGGGGGAGTTCGTTCTTTTTGGCCGAACGCTTTTTCTTGGGCGCGGCCGCAGGTGCCTTGGAGGTTTTCGGAGTGGTGGATTTAGCGCGGGGCATAGTTTATTTTTCGCCAACCAGCGGACCTTCCGCCGGGACTGTTTTGCAACGGCGGTGAAGGTAAGAAGGTTGTTAAACTTTTTGTGTAGGGATTAAAATCCCCTTCTAATAACCAACATAGAACGCAAGTTAATTAGGAGCCAACGGGGAAAGAAGTCGTGTACCAAGGTACCCCCCTACCGATTAGCAAACCAAACTCGATAACACTTCAACTGCTTAGTACTCTCCATCCGCCCTTCAAGCCCTTCAAAATCGGCAAGCGGGGCGTTGAAAAGACCACCATCGCGCTGGTGCCCGGTGGCAAAAATGCCGTACCGTTCGGTCGGCTCGTATGCTTCAGGCGCTTGTGGAATTCGCTGACGACGTAGTTCTCCCAGAGGA
>CAYWMW010000079.1:0-16167 GCA_964458975.1 uncultured Lewinella sp.
GCACGAAAATCCGGCGGACTAAACGACCAGATAATTATGAACTCACCCACTAGGAGACTGCAAAGGTAAGCCCGGAAGTACACGAGATAGGCACTACAAGATTACATTAGGGGTTGGTTGCGGAACTATCCTACTATAGCCCTACCGGCTCTGCCGCTTATACGTCCGATCTCCCGCCTCAGAGAAATCTTCGGGCATATAAATAACGATGTTCACGGTTTCCGAAGTGGAGAACTCAGTTCCCTGAACAACGCGGCGTTGCTTGTCCACGCTTTCAAGTTTGAGTTGGTCTCCGGAGACTTGCTCGCCGAGGTCCCAGCGCTTCTTGTCCAGGAAGAACTTCAGGATGTGTGGCTGTCCGTTGTTGAGTTTTACACTGGTTTCGATCAGGATGTCGTCTCCGGGCCAGCTCTTGACCTCCAGCTGATCGTCTTTGTAGACATCGAAGCTGACTTGGTTGATCTCGTCGAGATCGACTGTTTTGTGGTAAATATCCGCTGGGTCCTGTGCAAAGGAAACCGCCGCGCAGGCCATTAAGGCCAGGGTTAGTAGAAAGCGCATACGTAAGTTTAGTTGTAGAGGGAAGGTAATACGAGAGAGGACAATACTAACGCCCTTTGGCTGTTGCTTGTTGCCCTTTAACCTATCTCTGCTTCCTTACCTTCCCCTGCACCTGCGGCCGCGCGCCTGTACCTTGTGTTTAGAATAAACTTACTTTAGGAACGCTAAATCAATAACTGCTGCTAAATCTTCTCCTCAGTTTCCGCTTGCCGCCTTACCTCGGCGGTGGTGGGCAGTTCGTTGCCGAGGTATACAAGATAATAGGTAGCGCCAGGAGCAACTTCCAGAGCGGTTGGGTCTTGGGGAATTACTTGCAACTGCCCGTCCGGATACTTGATGAATAAGGGCGCGATGTCCACGTCAGCACTGGCGTGTGCCATCATCTCCAGCAACCGTGCTACGCTAGAGAACGCTACCTCACGAATGATGCCAGACTCCCGATTAGATTCACTGAGGTTGATGAAGTCTTCGGTGTAGCTGAACACATTTTCTTTAGCGGGTTCAATCCGCCCCTTCAGCTCATCGACCGTGATGAGCCGGTATGCACCACTTTCGCCGAAGATGTCTTCGTAACGGTTAAGTGCGTAAGCGTTCACTTCGTCGCTACTGGTCAGGGCGACCATATAGCCAACGTCGAGCAATTCGTACCGCTCGGAGAGGTCGGTATTATAAATATTGGCGACGATTCCCTCCAGGCCCGCGTCTTCTGCTTTCGCGATGTGGGCGGGGTTAGAGTCTACGAGGTGAACCATCCGGCCATTGTCTTTAAGGTACTTACCGATGGTGATGGCGAAGTTGTTTGCCCCAAGGATGAGCACCCCGCCGGATACATCCTGCACAACACCAAGCAGACGTGCGACGAAGCGCGCCGTAGTCGCGTTAAGCAAGACCGTACCAAGCACGATCATGAAAACCAGCGGAGTGATGTATTCAGCCCCCGGTACGCCCTGGTCTTCGAGGGTGAGACCAAAAAGAGAAGCGATACCCGCCGCCACTATACCACGCGGACCAACCCAACTGATGAATAGTTTTTCCTGGTAGTTCAGGTTACCACCGTGGGTACTTACGAATACACTCAAGGGGCGAAGGATCAGGGCAACAAAACCAAAGAGTGCGATCGGCCGCCAGTCTTCGTAGAGCAGCCGCAGCTCGGCAATGTCCATATTCGCCGCCAGTAAGATGAACAGGATGGATATTAGTAAGACACTCAGGCTCTCCTTGAAAGATAGTATTTCCTCGATCCGTGGCACGTCTTTATTGGCCAGTACCAGCCCCATTACCACTACCGCCAGCAGGCCGGATTCGTGCGCGACGATATCACTGCCAACAAAAATTGCCAGGACGTAAGCCAGCACAAACACGTTGAGCAGGTAGTGCGGAACGAGCTCCCGCTTAATGATATGGTAAAGTGCAAAGCCCGCCGAAAAGCCAAAGGTGCTGCCAATGATGACAATCTTCATGAACGTGCCAAAGGCCTCCAGCGTAAAGCTCGCATCGTTCCCCGTTGAGGTGATAAACTTAAAGACCAAAACCGCCACCAAAGCCCCGATCGGATCAATCAGAATGCCCTCCCACTTGAGCACCGTAGCGACGTTGCGGGTAAGTGGAACATTCTGTAAAATGGGCGCAATCACCGTAGGCCCGGTAACAATGATGAGCCCCGCGAAAAGAAAACTAATGCTCCAGCTAAGCTCCATCAGGTAATGCGCAGCAAAACCGGCCCCAACAAAAGTGATGAGGCTACCGATGGAAATCAGCCGCAGAATGGTGCGCTGGGTTTCCTTAACCTCTTTCATTTTCAGGGTCAGCCCGCCCTCAAAAAGGATGACACCAATGGCAAGGCTAACGAAGTAAAACAAAGATTTACCGGGGAAAAGACCGGTCTCTCCGTTAAAAATCGGGTTGATTAACTTGCCCCCGCCTTCGGTGAAAAGCGTAGAGATCGGCCCCACCAGTAAACCCGCTACAATGAGCGGGAGGATGGCAGGCACGCGCACGCGCCACGCCAACCACTGGGCGAAAATTCCAAGAACAATGATTCCGGCTAGTTCCTGCATGGTAAAGGGGGAAAGGAAGAAAGGGGGAAAGGGAAAGCCACTGGAAAGTCGCTTTCGCTACGGATCGGGAGCTCACTAGTAGAAGCTACCCAGTGTAGGTATAAGGACTTATCCGCCAAAGAGGCCACCAAGGCCGCCAGGTAGCATGTTGTTCATCATGGAGCCCGCCTGCCCTTGCTCGTATTCTGAGGCTTTTTCGAGCGCTCGGTTGGTAGCGACGAGGATGAGGTCTTCCAGGCCTTCTGCATCTTCGGGGTCCAGCAGGTCCGGGCTGATTTTTACGTTGGTAATCACGCGGGCACCGGAACAGGTCACGGTTACCGCACCGCCGCCAGCTTCGGCGGTAAATGATTCGGCGGCAAGCTGCTTTTGCATCTGCTCCTGCATTTCTTGCATCTGGTTCATCATATCTCCGAACATAGGGGTCTCGTTTGGTTTGAACCATGAAAATGATCGGGAAGGGCTTTTAGTTCGCAAAAGCCTTAATAAAAAAAGAACGGGGAAGACGGACACTTGGTCCGGCTTCCCCATTTTCGTAAACAGCCTGTAAAACAAAATTACTAGTGAGAATAAAGTGAGGCTGTAGAATCTTTCATCATCAAAACTATAAGCCAAACGGTGGCCGTGGTGGGAACGCTGCCTGAGGGATGAATTTATTTTTGTTCTGGAGCGATTTGCCTCCGGCAAAGAGACCGGAGTGCGCTACCTCCGGTAGCAAATAGCTTTTTGCCGGAGGCAAATCATTCCAGTTTCGCTGCCGGAGGCAGCTCGCTCCAAAACGGATTACCGCCCATAAGCCTGCCGCAATAAATACGAGTACATTTTCCGCCCCTCCTCTACTTCCCTGACGTAGATAAACTCATCCGCAGAATGGCTACGTGCACTATCTCCTGGACCGATTTTGAGGGAGGGGAAAGACATCAGTGCCTGATCCGACAGTGTCGGGGAGCCATAAGTCTTCGCCTCCGGGCGCACGGCTAACCCCGCCCGTACCAACGGATGATCGACGGATATTCCGCTAGACTGCAAGCGCAAGCTCCGGGGCGTAAGCTCTGCGTGCTGGCAGACCGCTTGCAGTTCCGCGACCGCTTCCTCGTTGCGGTAGGCTTCGTTGACCCGCAGGTCGATCAGAAAGCTTGCCCGATCGGGGACGACGTTGTGCTGCGTACCGGAATTGAGTACGGTAACGTTGGCCGACGTCGGGCCGAGCAGCTCGCTCGGCAGGGTAAATTCGTGGTTACGGATGGCGGCGATGTCGTCCAGAGCAAGGTAGAGCGCATTGATGCCCTCCTTGCGGGCGGCGTGGCCGGAAATCCCTTTTGCTTCGCCGTCGATAACGACCAAACCACGCTCCGCAACGGCCAGGTCCAGCAAGGTTGGCTCCCCGACGATGCCCGCATCGATGGAGCCGAGGAGTGGTAACAAAGCGGCGATGCCGTTCGGCCCGCTGATTTCCTCCTCAGCCGTAGCGGCCAGAATGAGGTTACAGCCTAGCGTAGCATCGTTTTCGAGTTCCACGAAGGCGGAGATCAACGAGACGAGCGCCCCGCCCGCATCGTTGCTGCCCAGGCCGTAGAGTTTACCGTCTTCAACATCCGGCTGGTGCGGATCACGGGTATAGCCAGCGGCCGCCTTCACCGTATCGTGGTGGCTATTGAGGAGGACGACCGGCTGGCCTTCCTGCCAGTTCCGGGATTTCAGCCAGACGTTGTTGAGGTGGCGACTTGGGCTTAGGCCCTGCTCGCGCAGAAAAGCCTCGATGAGGTCTGCCGTCTGGTTTTCCTGGCGGGAGAGGGAGGGGGTGGCGATTAGGGCTTTTAGTAGGGAGAGGTACATGTTGGCAAGGTAAGGCACTTGACGCAAGTGCGTCACTTCTTACGCTTATTTCGTAGGCGTGTAACATAAACTAACGCGACTCCTACAAGCCCCAAAATCATCAACCGATTAAGCTCAAACCAGTACTGAAACCCAGCACCATTAGCGCCTTCGATTGCCGTATATCGGAACGATCTTACCAGACCGACGACAATAAGTATAATGCTAAAAGCGAGGAAAAGTGTTGTTTTCTTCATGGCTTAGAAACTTGGTTAACGTTCTTTTCTGGTTTCCCCCGTTGCTTCTATCACCTCCTTCACTTTCTCGTTCGGCACGGTCATACTCAGGGTGTAGTGCGCGATTTTCCAGCCGTTTACCCCGTCGCGTTTCACGACGGCGGTGCCCCGGCAAGGGCCCATCCAGGTGTGGAGCATTTCGTCCCAGTAGGCGACCTGCTGGTTGGGGTCGTAGAAGATGTGGCGTTCGGTGGCGTTGAAATCCCAGGCTTTGCCCCGGGCGAAGTAGGGCGCGGCAAAGCCAAGGAACTCGGCCTTCGTCCAGTGTTCGGTCTTGTCGGTACCGATGTAGATGGCGTCGTCGGCCAGCGAACCGAAGAAGACCGTGGAGTCGGCCTCGGCAGCAGCTTTGTGCCAGTTGGTGGCGAGGGCTTCGATGGCTTCACGGGGCGTTTGCTTGCTCAAGGGCGAGCAGTCGCCTTCGGCATCGCGGCGGGTGTCGGTGATGTGGAGTACGCGCCACTGGCCTGCGGGGCCGTCTTTCACCAGCTGAAAGGTGTTGGTGCCACAGTGGTGCAACTCGCCTTTGTAGTTGAACACGTAGGGCGCCCAGGCACTGGCCAAATGGCCGTCAATGTTCACTTCGGTGTAGTGCAGTTCTTCTTCCCAGTCGCCGGGCGCAGCTTTTTGTATGCCCTGAAACCAGCGGTCTATCGTGGCGGAGGAGACGACGGTTTCTCCGGTTGGCTTGGTCACCACGCTGTGCAGCGTCGCGTCCGGGTGGAAATAGGCGCGCAGGCCCGTAGTATCCCCGGCTTTCATGGCGGCGAAAACGGTGTTGATGGTGGCGTTCGGCGTTTCCGCTATGCGGTTGGCCGGAGGTATTTGGGCGCTGACGCAGGATGCCAGGCTGAGGATGAAGGAGCAAAGAACAAGGCGCATACGAATCTTTTTGAAGGAGCGTAAAGTTAACGCCTCGGTAGTAACTTTGCCCCGCCTTACCACCAAGCCAATGACCACCACCACACTCCCCCCCCTAACCTACAAGAAGTACCGCACCAAGAAGGCCACCCAGCAGGCCCTCTTCCAACAACTCCTGCGCCCGCGCCTCATCGAGGAGAAGATGCTCAAGCAACTCCGCCAGGGCATCATCTCCAAGTGGTTTGCGGGCATCGGGCAGGAGGCCATCAGCGTCGGCTGCGCTGCCGCGCTGAACGACGAGGAGTACATGTTCACCATGCACCGCAACCTGGGCGTATTCACCACCCGCGAGGTACCGCTGGAGCGCCTCTTCGCCCAGTGGCAGAGTAAGCCGGGAGGGTTTACGCAGGGGCGGGACCGGAGCTTCCACTTCGGTAGCCAGGAGCATAAAATCGTGGGCATGATCTCCCACCTCGGTCCGCAACTCAGTCTGGCGGCGGGGGTAGCGCTCCGGCACAAACTCCTTGGCGAGCAAAAGGTAAGCCTCGCCTTCACGGGCGACGGCGGTACGAGCCAGGGGGAATTCCACGAAGCACTCAACACGGCCTCCGTCTGGAAACTCCCGGTCATCTTCGTCGTCGAAAACAACGGCTGGGGCCTCTCCACGCCCGTCTCCGAGCAGTACGCCTGCAACCAACTCGCCGACCGGGGCGCAGGCTACGGTATGCGCTCGCTTACCATCGACGGGAACAACATCCTCGAAGTCTACGAAACGGTCTCCAAGCTCGCCGCCGAAATGCGCGAAAACCCCGAGCCCGTTCTCCTCGAATGCCTCACCTACCGCGTCCGGGGCCACGAGGAAGCGAGCGGCGTGAAGTACGTCCCCAAGGAAGAGATCGAAGCCTGGCAGCAACGCGACCCGGTCAATAACTTCGCCGACCACCTGATCAGCAAAGGCTGGCTCTCCGCCGAAGAGCGGAAGAAGATGGAGAAAACCATCAAGAAAGAAATCGAGACGGGGCTTAAGGTTGCCGGAGAGATGCCCGCTACCGAAGGCGACATTGCCCGGGAACTGGAAGAGATGTTTGCTCCCAGCTCGTCGGCCGAGGCGGGCGTTAGCCCTGACTCGTCCGCCGAGCAAGGCTCCTCCATCCTACACCCTGCACCTGCGGCCGCGCCCACGGAAACCAAAGAAATGCGCGTAATCGACGCCATCTCCGACGGCCTCCGCGAAGGGATGCACGCCCACGACAACCTGGTACTGATGGGGCAGGACATTGCCGACTACGGCGGTGTTTTCAAGATCACCGACGGCTTCATGAAGGAGTTTGGGGCCGACCGCGTCCGCAATACCCCACTCTGCGAAAGCGCCATCATCGGCATCGGGCTGGGCCTGAGCATCGCCGGAGGTAAAGCGATGGTGGAGATGCAGTTTGGCGACTTCGTCACCTGCGGCTTCAACCAGATCGTGAACAACCTCGCCAAGCAACACTACCGCTGGAACCAGAACGCCGACGTGACCGTGCGCCTGCCGGTTGGTGGCGGCGTTGGCGCCGGCCCCTACCACAGCCAGACGATGGAAGCCTGGTTCACCTCCGTACCCGGCCTGAAGATCGTTTACCCCAGCAATCCGGCGGACGCAAAGGGCCTGCTCATCGCTGCCCTCGCCGATCCGAACCCGGTCCTGTTCTTTGAGCACAAAGCCCTGTACCGGAGCTTGTCTGGCGACGTGCCTTCCGGCTACTACCGCACCGAAATCGGTAAAGCCGCCGTCGCCCACCCTGGCAACGACCTGAGCATCATCACCTACGGAATGGGCGTACACTGGGCGCTAAAAGCCGTGGAAGAACTGGGCGTAGACGCCGAAATCATCGACCTGCGGAGCCTCGCCCCGTTAGACCACGACGCGATCGCCGCCTCGGTAAAGAAGACCTCCCGCGCCCTCATCCTCCACGAAGCTTCCCTGACCGGCGGCTTCGGCGGCGAGCTCGCCGCCTGGATCGGGGAGCACTGCTTCGAAGACCTCGACGCGCCCGTACGCCGCCTGGCTGCGCTGGATACGCCCGTGCCTTTCGCTGCGGCGCTGGAGGCGGACTATATGCCGGAGGGGCGTTTGGTGGGGGTGATTGAGGCTCTGTTGGCTTACTAAAAAAATCATATCTCAATCATTTCATGTATATTGGTTGGTAGATCATGGATGACGGTGAAACTAAAAAGCATAGAGGAAGGGTTCAGGCGCAAGGAGGAGGGCTTGAAGAGTCAGAGAATTGGGCTCAAGACGAACCTTTAACTAAGGCATCAGGGTTGAGCCTACTCGATAAACTTTGGGAAAAGCTTTCTAAGCGCGATCAAAAACTGAGAGCAAGTCAATTTGAGAATGCTCGTCGGTTCATCGAAAATGTTGACGGAGGGCTTGATGCTCCGCTTGGGAAGTCATTTCTGAACCGTAAAAAAAGAGGAATACGTGTCGACATCGAGATCCTCGCCGGCACTGCTTTCACTTTGGTTTTGTGCTTGGCATATTACTTCTTAACTTAGTTTCAAATGAGTACTTTATACCCCTACACTAACTTCATGGAGAATGAAGAGACCTACCTGAACACTCAGCAGGTTTGGTCGGACATGATAACTCATATCGCTAACGTAAATGGGTTAGAAGTGCATCCGTACATGAACTTAAACCAATCCTCGAATCCCGTTCGGGACGGAAACCCAATCGCTGCTTTAAGAGTGAAAGGAAGCAAGAAAGGCATCAGGGTAATATTAGTAGACCCTACTGAAGAGGGTGGCGACTTTTCAGCTTGGTTTAACCATTTTGGTTCAGAAAATTCTGATGAATCTGTAAATGAATTGGTTTTTGACATGAAACTCTCTCACGCCACACTTGGGATTTCAGCTATTCTTATTGAACGTTGGCTTACCGAAAGATTAACCGAAAGCACCTTGGAAGAGTGGTTGAAACCTTGGGAGGCAGAAGAAGAATGATTACTTCAGGATGACTCATGTTGCTACGATCTAAAAAATCCCCTGAAGTGACCGAGTCTACTATACCTTTGCAAAAAAACCAACCAACATGAAACTAAGCGAAATCCTAGCCGTAACCGGCCTACCCGGCCTCTACAAAGCCGTAACCGAGCGCAAGGGCGGCCTGATCATTGAATCCCTGGCCGATGGCAAACGCCGCTTCGCCCCTCAGCGAAAGCACCAGTTCGCCCCGCTGGAGAGCATGGCCATGTACACCGACGACGGTGAAGCCGAACCCCTCAACAAGCTCTTCGGCCGGATGAACGAACAGGCCGAAGACAACCCCGCGCCCAAGCCAAACGCGAGCAAAGACGTCCTCTACGAGTACGTAGCCGACATCCTCCCGAACTACGACAAAGAACAAGTTCACGTCTCCGACATCAAGCGCCTCCTGAAGTGGTACCACTTCATGAACGACAACGATTTGTTCGGCGGGGACGAAGAGGAGTAGCCTTTAGGTTTTAGCATAAAGCGTTCAGCATTTCGTTTCCAACCTAAGCGCTGAAGGTTAAAAGATTAAATATGAAGCCCCCATTACAATTTAGTAATGGGGGTTTCTAATTTACTACCAAGCTCGCCAGTCGAATCCTTTTTTGTCAATGCTAAGAAGGATTATTATCATCTGTACGACAATCAGTCACCCCAGACAGAAACGAACTGATTCAGCAAACAAAAAAGTTCGCCTGTCGAGTGTGGTGTTAACCCTACTTAGATCGCTTAATCTTAAGAATCTTCACCTCCACCCGTTGGTTGCGGCGGTTGCAGTCTTTGGTGTTGTCCATACAGACGGGCTTGCTCTTGCCGTAGCCTTTGGAGAGCAAACGCTCGAAACCGATGTTGTTGCGCTTCAGGTAAGCGACTACGGTTTTTGCCCGATTGGAGCTGAGGTCGGAGGCGTAGAAGCTGGTCGCCATCCGGCTGGCGTGGCCGCCGATCTCGACGATCACGTTGTTGTTTTCTTTGAGGAAGCCGACGATTTCCTGAAGCGCATCTTCGCTTTCCTCTTCCAGTTCGGCGCTGTTGCTCTTGAAGGAGATGTTTTCGACCGTGAAGACCTCCCCTTCTTTCAGGATGGCTTCCGTTTGGCCGAGGCGGACGGTGGGCTCCTGTGGTGCTTTAGGGACGAAAGCATTGGGCGGGCCTTTATACACTTTCGGTTCTGTCCGCTCCGGCACTTCGGTAAGGACAATTTCATTAGCGGGGTTAGTGGGTTCCGGACCATCCGCTAGCGGAGGCTCGGTCAGCATGGCGGCCTCGTCATCACAATCGATGGGGAACATCGGGCGGGCGTTGTCTAGCAATACGTTGCCGTTGGTGGCGAGCAAAATCGCTTCGGGGTAGTAAGCTTCGAGGATGATGTGGGTAAAATCGTCTTCGGGGCTCAGTTTGATGTTGTACTGCCGCCAGTCTGAGTTACTCACCAGGCCGGAGGAGCCGAGCAGTTGGGCGCGGTCGCAAACGGAGTAACCACCCCAGACGCGCAGGCGGATGGGGGTCACGTAATTGGTTGGCTGTTTGGTCATGCGGCTCATACTCAGGTAGGTGAGCGAGCGGGCCAGCTGGATGTCTAAGCGGTAACACTGGTTGGCAACGAAGGGCTGCGCGAGTTGCTGGCCGACGCTTTCCCAGGTCTCCGTATCACGGGTGACCATGCCGAGGAACGTTTTCTCGTGCTGGGCTTTCATCCCTACCCGGAAGAGGAATTCGGGGTCGGGGTGGACATCGGGCGGGGTTTCGCCGGGCGCGCCGCAGTTCGTCCAGCCACGGGGTGGCTGGCTGTTGCGGGCCAGGTCCTCGAAGGAGGGGTTGTTGAGGAAGATCAGGCCTTCTTCGCCTTGAGCAGCAAGCACACCGGCGGCGAGCGTACAGCAGACAAAAAGGAGTAAACGTAGAGAATGAAGCATGGGTGCTTGCCTTGATTTGGGTTTATAACGTATGAGAGGGGCTTGCTGTTGCCGGAAGTTAGCGTGATCGATTACAGTTTGATGGTTAATAGCACTAGCAGCCTGTCGGAAGCTCCAAAATGCGGTAGCTTTATTAAGTCTATCAAGCTATAAACCTATCATTCTAATAAGGGGGCGCGGCCGCAGGTGCAGGGAAAGTTTTGGAGAGAAGGGTTAGCGCGCCCTAAACATCAGTTCAGGAATCAAAAATAAGCCCTTACCCTTACATTCAGGGTTATCCGCCTGCCTTTAACTTTCTCGGCACCTGCGCCCGCGCCCAAAAAACACTGGTAAACAAGCAGTACTTTTGAGCTGCTCAAAAATTGTCCCCGCCCAGATGTTAAAAAACCTCCTCCTGCCCCTCCTTATTTTCCCGCTCGCTTTCACGCTGTCCGCCCAGCAACAGGACCTGAAAGTCGGTCTCGTCCTCAGTGGTGGCGGAGCCCGGGGCTACGCCCACATCGGCGCACTTCAGGTACTTGAGGAAGCCGGGGTTCGGATAGATTACATCGGTGGCACCAGTATGGGGTCCATCGTCGGCGGCCTCTACGCTGCGGGGTACACCGCCGACCAACTGGAGCGGATGCTACGCGAAACCGACATCATGGCCGAGTTGCAAGACGAGATCGGCCGCGAAAACCGGACCATCTACGAGAAAATCTACACCGAGCACTACCTCATCGGCCTCAGCCTGAAAGACTTCGCCATCGTGCTGCCCACCGCCCTCTCCGACGGGCAGCGCATCCACGACCTGTTCAGCCACTGGACGGCGGGCGTCGTGGAAACCAAGGATTTCTCCAAACTCCCCATCCCTTTCCTTTGCATCGGTACCGACATTGAGACCGGCGAAGCCGTCATCCTCGAAAAAGGTAAACTGGCCGATGCCATGCGCGCCAGCGCCGCCCTGCCCGGCATCATCAGCCCCTACGAAATGAACGGCCACGTGATGACCGACGGCGGCGTGTCCAACAACTACCCCGCCGAAGAAGTCAAAAATAAAGGCATGGACTACCTGATCGGCATCACCGTAGAACAGGACCCCTTCAAGGCCACCGACATCAAATCCCTGGATCAACTCCTGCTCCAGATCGCCTTCTTCCAGGCCACCCGCCGCAACATCGACCAGTACAAACTGACCGACATCGACATCGACCCCGACCTCGGAGACCATACCCAGCTGAGCTTCGAAGCCATTGACGACCTGATAAAAGCGGGGCGGGAAGCCGCCGAAAAAATGCTGCCCACGCTGGATTCTATCGCTAACCTCCAACAAAAAACATCCGCTGCCGACACTATTGGTGTGCCCGAACACCTTAACGCGGCGGTAGTGGAAATTACGGGCAATAACGACCTGAGCCGGCGGCAGGTCCTTAGTTTTTTCAAGGGCAAACTTCCGGGAAAAATCAGTTGGCGAGACTTCCGCGAAGGCCTCGTAGCACTCTTCGCCACGGGCCGCTACGCGAACATCGATTACGACCTGGCCTCAATGCCAGAACCCAACCAGCAGGAAGAAGTAAAACTGGTTTTGCAGCTCAAGCAGTCTCCAGATTTTGGCCAGCAACTCCGCCTCGGGCTGCACTACGACGAAGTCTACCGCGCCAACATCCTCGCGGGCCTCACCATCAACGATGTACTCTGGGACAACACCCAGACAACCATCGACCTGATTGGCGGCAGCCGTTTCCGCTACCGTTTTGATTACCGCTTCAACCGGGTCAACGGCTCGGCCATCGGGCTGCGCAGCCGCTTGCACTACGCCGAGGTAGGTATTGATTTGCCCGATATTATGGCCACGCCCGGTGGCTTACAGATCGAACAACTCGACTTTCGGTTCACGGACCTGAACGCCGAACTCTACTGGGATTTCCGACAGACCGACAACTCCTTCACCGGCATCGCAGCGGAAGTAAAGTACTACCAAAACACCTCTACCCAACTTGCCGGAGCCGAAGATGACGATGGCTTCCGCCTCGGAGACGACAACTACTTCATCCCCAAAGCTTACTTCCTGTACGACAAGCTGGACAACCGCAACTTCCCCATGGCAGGCTTCTCCATCAACGCGGTAGCCCGCGCCATCTGGAACCTGGGCCAGCCCGTGGCCAGCGAAGACCGGTGGACGTATAACGGAGACATCGAGTTCAGGGCCTACCAGCCACTGGGTGGAGAATTCAGCCTTGGCCTCGACCTTTCAGCTGGCGGTTTTATCGGTACTTCCTCTTTCCCTTTCCGTTACTATCTGGGCAGCAACAATCAGAACCTGATGAACAACTTCAAGCAGTTCCCCAGCCTCCAGATCGGACAGGCCTCGGGAGACGGGGTGGTGATGGGAGAGTTCATTGCCCGCTTCCACCCCGGCGGCAACCACTACTTCACGGCCGGAGCCCGCGCCGCTTATCTGGACAATGTAGAAGGCCTGCCCACCTCCGTGACCCGCAACTGGCTGGGGGCTGGCCGGATGACCTACGGGTTCAGTTCACCACTAGGCCCGCTGGAGTTGACTTACGCAGAGGGCAACGCTGGCCGGCAGCTTTACTTCAACCTTGGGTATTGGTTTTAGGTGAGTCCGTAAGCTCTCCGTGCAAAAGTCGGTACAGCTCCTTACTTTTGCACAATTCTATCCGTACTCTACCACTTGATTTATGTTGAACCTTCCTCTGCTGAAAGCCATCTGCGAAGCCCCCGGAGTCTCCGGCTTTGAGCGCCGCATCCGTGAACTCATTATCCGCGAAGTGAAAAGCCTCGCAGATGATGTTCAGGTAGACAATATGGGCAACGTGATGGCCATCCGCCGGGGTAAGAGCCCTAAGCGGGTGATGGTGGGTGCACACATGGATGAGATTGGCTTCATCGTAAATCACATTGACGACAAAGGCTTCCTTCGGTTTTTGCCGCTGGGTGGCTTCGACCCCAAGACCCTGACGGCGCAGCGCGTGATCGTCCACGGGCGCAAAGATGTGCTCGGGGTGCTCGGCTGTAAGCCCATCCACATCATGAAGCCGGAGGAGCGTAAGAACGTTATTCCGCTCAACGAATACTTCGTTGATACCGGCATGACGAAGGAAGAGGTAGAAAAGTGGATCCGCGTCGGAGACCCCATCTCCCGCGAACGTGCCCTAACGGAAATTGGCGACTGCGTGACCAGTAAATCGTTGGACAACCGCGTCTCCGTCTTCATCCTCATCGAAACCCTGCGCCGCCTCAAAGACCAGGAGTTGCCCTACGATCTCTACGCCACCTTCACCGTGCAGGAAGAAGTTGGGCTCCGGGGCGCGATGGGCAGTGCCAGCCACATCGACCCTGACTTCGGCTTCGGCCTCGACGTCACCATCGCTTTTGATGTACCCGGCGCGAACGCCCACGAGGCCGTCACGTCTTTGGGCGAAGGAACGGCAATCAAAGTTCTCGATGGGTCCGTCATCTCCGACTACCGCATGGTCAACTACCTGAAGCAAGTTGCTGGCAAGGAAGACATCAAAACCCAGCTCGAACTACTGCCCGCAGGTGGCACCGACACCGCCGCCATCCAACGCTACGGTAAGAAGGGCGCGATCGCAGGCGCAATCTCCATTCCGCTGCGCAACATGCACCAGAGCACGGAAATGGCCCACAAAGAAGACATCGAAAACACGATTCAGCTGCTCACCGAAGGCATTCGCCAACTCGACACCTACAATTGGGACTTTGACCAGGACCACGGTGACCTCCAGCATCCGGACGCTGGGGGTGCCGGGGCGTTTGACTGGATGTAGTGGTTCGGTGGTTTTGTGGTTCGGTGGTTCGGTGGTCTTGTGGTCTTGTGGGCGCTATCGCCAAGGTCGGTCTCGCCGGAAGTTGAAGCCTCGGGCTCTATTCAATGCACCGGGGTCCGTTTGTCAAGGTGCGGCAGCCTCCCTCCCTCTCGTAACCCCGCCAGATTCCCCATCTTGCGTCAGCGCCCACAAGACCACCGAACCACCGAACTACATCCTCCACCCTGCGGCAGCACCACAAGACCACCGAACTACCAGACTATATCCTCCCCTTTGCACCTGCGCACCGGCGCCCTAATGCTTACCAGAGCCTTCTTAGTCTTTATTCCCCACCCTGAAATAGTGCAGCGCACCCAAAAATATCAGGTTAACCACCCCAAAGATGAGGCTGTTGATAAAGGCCGTTTTGGAAGGCACCTCTGCCCACATCAAGCGGTAAAACAGGTAGTAAACAGGTACGATGAATACGTACAAAACGAGACAGTACCGTAGGGTACTTTTCAGGCGGGGAGTCAGCATGATTTAGTTTAATTTCAGGTAATTGCGCAGGGCCAGGATTTGCGGTTGGCTGCCGACGGTGATGAAGCTTTCTCCTGGTTTTAGCGTCGCGCTTGGCTCAGGGTTCACGTCGTACTGCCCTTCTCCGTGGCGATGGCCGATCACGTTCACGCCTGAATTCTCCCGCAGGTTCATGTTCATGATGCTCTTCCCTCGCATAGCTGCTGGCAACTGGTCGTAGCGAATTTCCTCGAAGCCGATGTCGCTGTCCAGTTCGTTGGTCACGTAGCTGAAGAACTCAACCGCGCCGGGCTTGCTGATCAGCGTTGCCATGTAAAAACCACCGATCTGCTCCGGAAGGATGACGTTGCTCGCACCGGCGCGCATCAGCTTTTGGCGACTGCGCTTAGAGTGCGCGCTGGAGACGATGCGCAGTTTCGGATTCAGCTCTTTGGCCGAGAGTACGATGAAAAGATTGTCTGAATCATCGTTCAAAGAAGTAATCAGCCCCACCGCCCGGTCTATACCTGCCTCCTTGAGTACCTCGTCGTGCGTAGCGTCTCCGTCAACGTAGAGGATTTCGGTATTTTCGAACTCCGGCAGGTCCAGTTTATCCAGGTTCTCTTCTACCACCACAAAGTTTTGCCCTTGCTCCCGCAGGTGCCGGGCAACCTCGCGCCCGTAGCGCCCAAAACCGCAGATAATGGTGTGCCCCTTCAGGCTGTCCACCTTGGCTTGCATGTAACTGCTTTCCATGAGTTCAAAAATTTTACCCTCAATGATGTAGTAAGAAAAGGCTGCCAGCGCGTAGGCCACTACTCCCAGGTTCAGGATGATCATTAACGACATGAACAGCCGACCGCCTTCAGAGAGCGGCTGTACCTCCCCGAAACCAACCGTCGAAATCGTAATCACCGCCATGTAGAACGCATCGACGAAAGAGTATTCTTCGAGGAACATCAGGCCGACAACCTGCACGGCAATCATCCCCACCACCAGGAAGAGGGCGAAGCGCAGGTCCAGCGCTGCGCGCTTGAGGCCGAGGCGGGTTAGTATACGGTAAAGGTAGCGGATTGGTTCGGTGGTCGGGTGGTTCGGTAGTTTGGTGGTCTGGTAGCGCAAGGTACTAACGGACGAGCAACTAGTGGGTGAGTTCATAATTATCTGGTCGTTTAGTCCGCCGGATTTTCGTGCCGTGGCAAGGCGCTGAAACCGGAGTCTAGCCGTAGCTAAATGAGGATTTCAGCAACGAAGTCACGGTGCTAAAAGACAAGTAATAACGGCCAAGTAATTATGAACTCACCCACTAGTGGTGCGTCAAGTTTCTAATTTCCAATCAACTCCACTCCCGTCCCCGGCC
>CAYWMW010000080.1:0-15554 GCA_964458975.1 uncultured Lewinella sp.
GCCCTTGAGGTAATGATTGTTTCCCTTAGGAGCTTTTTCGAAAAACCATCTCAGCATCCTGCGGCCGCGCCCTAAAGTGCTGCCTCCCAGGTATTCAATGCCCGGTAAACGCCCCGGTGGACCTTGCCCCGAATCTGCATTCTCTGGAAACGCTCATTCTTGGGGTCCGGGTGGACCCGGTTGGTGAGCAGTACGAATACGAGGTCGTTTTCGGGGTCCGCCCAAACGGAAGTCCCGGAAAAACCCAGGTGGCCGAAGGTATTTCGTGAAGCCCCGGCGTTGACGACGTTCTGCCAGCCTCCGGCGAGGCGATCAAAGCCAAGTGCCCGGTAATTGAAGCGGTTTTTACCGGTAAAGAGGGAAACCACCTCCGGGCTCAGCAACTGCTGGTCGCCCACAGCACCTTCGTCAATAAACAACTGAAACAAGCGCCCGAGGTCGTGAGCATTAGCGAACAAACCCGCGTGGCCAGCAACGCCGCCGAGCAAGGCCGCGCCCTCATCGTGGACGTAGCCGCGCAGCAGCCCACCCCGCATCCAGGTGTCTTTGACGGTAGGCACAAGTTGGCCCTCGGGGAACTTCTCCGCCGGGCGGAAACCCAACCGCCCCAGGCGCATGGGCGCGTAAAATTCGCGCTCCAGCAATTCATCCATCGGCTCGCCGGCAATTTCTTCAACGACTAGTTGAAGCAGGTAGTAATTAAGGTCGCTATACTTATACACCTGCCGCCGGGTACGGCCAATTTTGCCCTTGAGGTTCTTACGGACCAAGCCCGGAACCTCCTCATTCAGCCAGCGGCCAGGCCCAACGGGCAACTTGAACGCCCCCCGAATCTCATCGGCAACGAACTGTTTCCCGATCAGGCCGGTGAGTGGTATTTCCGGCTGAAGACCAGTATGGTGGGCCAGCAGCCTTTCGATTTTATAACGACCGATCATTTTCTTTTTCAGCTCCGGGAGGTAGTCCCGCACCTGAGCGTCCAACTTAATTTTTCCGTCGTCGTACAACTTCATGACCGCGAGTGTTGTAGCGGCGGCCTTGGTGATCGAGGCGATGTCGTAGAGGTCTCCCGGCGTAACGGCCTGCTTGCGGTAGGTATGGTGTCCGTAGGCTTTTTCGTAGACGACCTGGCCATCTTTCATGACCAGCAGCTGCGCGCCCGGCATGGCGCGGTAGCGGATTCCCCGGTTGATCTGGTAGTCTACGTACTCCATTTTCTGGCGGTCGATCCCGAGCTCCTCCGGCAGGCGAAAACCCCGGCGGACGGGCTCCAGCCGGTAGCCGGTTCCGGCGCGAAAGGCGGGAGTTGTTTCCGCAAGCTTTCCGTCAATCAACTCCGCCCCAAACAGGGCCTGAGCAATGAAAGCTTCACTTTCTTTGCAACGCAGCGGCGTATTCAGTACCGACCATTCGTAGGGTAAGCCGGTGACCAGACTCGGATCACCGAAGTGGACCAGAGCGATGTTTTCGTTCTCAAGTTCGTAAAGTGCGTGGTACCAATCGCTGTTGAAGGCGGACTGTCCTATTGGGTCATCTGTAACGATGATGGTTGGTAGGTTTAGACCAACGGGAAGCGCGTAACCGATCACTTCATCAAAAGGTACTTCCTGAACATCGGCGAAGCGGCGGGCCATTTCGATGAGGCGGGCGGGGCGTTGGTCTTGCCGGTAGATGATGCGGACGGCTTCGGCCTCCGCTAGTGGCAGTTTCCCTTTTGGTTGCGTCAGCAGCACGGTCTGTCTTAAGAGGCGACCGTGGCGTTCCAGGTCTGCTCCCGGGTTAACGGATTCGTAGGGCCAGGAAGTATTGATTGTAAGGGTATCCGCGTCGGCTATTTCGTTGAGCAGCAGGCCCGTTGGGCTTGCCCGAAGGCTATCTATTTGGGCGGTGGTCAGTTCCAGACTGTTTCTTTCCGAATCGTCAGAAAACCAGCCGGTGAACCAATCGAATAACCCTTCCGCCCATCCTCCCGCGTGAACGGGCGTGGACAGCAGGCAGAAAAGAAAAACCAACGAAAAAGAAAAAGCTTTCATTTTGTTTTGGGGTAAGATTCGGGTTCTGGCTAGTATAAATTGGGGATAAATCATCAAAATACAGAAGCACTAAACTTGTCCCTTAAACGAAGTGTGGTGCGTTAAGTTGCTGTTCTGGCGCGGCCGCAGGTACAAGGAAAGGTTAAAAGTAAAGGCGCGACACTTATGCTTGGCGGCCGCAAAGGTACGGTTATCGTCGTTTAACTGGTTTAAACCCAAAAGAAACACCTTCTGAAAGCATCAAAATTAAAACATTAGCTGTATTTTGCGTAATAATTAAAACATTTACCACAGCCACTCTATGCACCCACTCTATCTCCTGCTGGCCGCCTTCCTTGGTGCCTTGATTAGCTGGTTAATTCTTCAACTTCGCCTGGGCCGTAGTCACCTTCCGCTTTCTGCCGTGGAAAAAGATTATATCCGTAGGGAAATACATGAACAGGTACGTAATGAGGCCGATCTCAACTATGAAAACCTACAGGAGAAAACCGCCGCAGAGAATCGCCTAAGTAGCGAACTGGCCGCCACCCGTACCGACCTGAAGCACCTGGAAGACAAGCTGGCCAACAGCAAAGAAGAAATGGAGCGCCTCCAGGCCACCGGCCTGGCCCAGTTTGAGCAAACCGCCAACCGCCTGCTGCAAGAGAAAGGAAAAATTTTCAGCCACCAAAACGCGGAGCAACTCACCAACATCCTCCAGCCTCTGCGTGAACGCATTCAGGGTTTTGAGGAACAAATTGAGCGGCGTTTTCTGGAGGAAACGAAAGACCGAATTTCTCTGCGGCACGAAATCAAGCACCTCCAGCAGCTCAACGCTCAGATCAGTACCGAAGCCAACAACCTCGCCGGAGCCCTGCGGGGCAACAGCAAAACCCAGGGTGATTGGGGCGAATGGCAGTTATTGACCCTCCTGGAAGCCAGCGGCTTGCAACAGGGCGTTCACTTCGATGCCCAAAGCAGCTACCGCGATGAAGAAGAGAAGATGAAACGGCCAGATTTTGTCATAAATCTCCCCGAAGGCAAGCACTTGGTCATCGACTCCAAAGTTTCCCTCACCGCCTACGACCGTTACTGTGCCCTCGCCCCGGAAGACCCGGAGAGAAAGGCCCAGGCTGTGGCTCACCTGCGTAGCCTGAAAAAGCACGTTACCGATTTAGCCGGGAAGAATTATACCCGGCTGTACCAAATCAGCAGCCCGGATTACCTGCTGCTTTTCGTTCCCATCGAGCCCGCCTTTGGCCTCGCGTTGGCGACCGACCAGGGCATATTCCTCGAAGCGCTGGAGCGCAACATCGTCATCGTTACCCCTTCCACCCTACTCGCTACCCTGCGCACGGTCAGCTTCATCTGGAAGCAGGAAAACCAGAAGAAGAACGTCCTGGAAATTGCCCGCCAGAGCGGTATGCTTTACGATGGTTTTGTGTCTTTCATCAAGGAATTGAAGGAAATCGGCCGGCAGCTGGACAAGGCGCAGACATCCTACGGAAATGCATTGCGAAAACTCTCCACCGGCGGTAAATACGGCGCAACGCTCATCGGCCGGGCGGAGAAATTACGGGAGTTGGGTGCTAAGACCAAAAAGCGGTTACCCAAGGAATTGATTGCTGAGGAGGAATAGGGCCGGAGGTCCGTTTTTCGTAGCGTAGCGCCCCGTCACCGCAACCCTACCGCATCAACAAAAAATCGCCTTTTACAAATCGTTCGCTCCCGTCCGCCATTTCAACGATTGCGTAGAAGACGTAGGCGGCGGGCGGGGCGGAAGCGCCGTTAAATTCACCGTTCCAGCCATCCGTTCCTTCGTACATGAGGCTTCCCCAGCGGTTAAAAACCTGAAAGGTTTTCAGGGCAACGACGTTTCTGCCGAGGCCCAGGGCGTAGCGATCATTTGTGCCGTCACCGTTCGGGCTGAAGGCCGTGGGTGCGTACACGAGCAGGCGTTCGTCTACCGTAATATTGACGTTGTGGGTGAAGAGGCACTGGGCGAGGGTCCGCAGGTGCAGGGTGTAGTTGGTGGAGCTGGCCGGGTTGGCCCAGGTAGTTGCGGTGTTGGGGTCCGACAGGTGATTCGGTGGTGACCACCAGGCAGTGTCCTGGTTCAGCAAGCTTCCGTCCAGGAAGATACTGTCTCCGAGGAGGATGGTGGTGTCTTGGGGTAGGTCGAAGTCAGGCCGGAGGGCGTCGGCAACCCTGAAATTGACGGCTACCGAGCAATCATTAGCGCCCTGAAATACCGCCCGGTGGTTTCCGACTGGCACCTGGATATCCGCCACCTGCTCAACGGGTAGGAAGAACTGCCCGTTGATGCTTACCTCGTAGAAGCCTCCACCGCCGAAGATGGTGTCTATCCGCAACGAGCCGTTCTCTCCGGGGCAAACTGGCGGAACCCCGGAGACACGGGCCGTAAGCGGGTTAAGGCTGTTCAGCATTACCGAGTCCACCAGCGTACAACCAATTGCATCCGTCACGGAGACCCGATAAGTGCCCGCCAGCAGGTTGCGGTTGATGCTGTCTGCGGGGCCGTTGCTCCAGGCAATTTCGTAGGGGCCAAGGCCTCCGGAGTAGGTAACCGCCGCCAGACCGAGGGTATCCTGGCAATAATCTCCGGGATCAAGCACTACTTCCGCTCCGATGGCCAAGTCATTTACGATCACGGACGAAGAGCCCGCCACCTCCCCCGGGCATCCGCCGATGCCGGAACTAAGCAATTGATAGGTCGTGGACTCAGTAGGAAATAACTCTACCCTACTACCCTGGCGAATACCGGAGAGGTCGGTAATATTTCCGGCCTGGTCTTGCATGCGAACATCAATTGCTCCGGGGCCATCGTAGGTAAAGCGTAGCTCGATGGGCTCACCCGGGCATATCTCAAAATCGCCAAAGAGGCGTACCTCCCCCGTTCGGCGGAAAGAGGTACTGACGAAGACGAGCGAATCACAACCAGTAGCCGCCATGCCCGGTAGGCGGGCGAGCCCACTGGGGCTTTCTGCGGTAAAAAAGCGATCCGCATAAAAGATGGTATCCCCTACGCAGGCATTGCCTGAGAAACTACCAACGGACTCAGGGAGGATATCAAGACGAACGTAAACGATGCTATCGCACAGGCCCGGCCGGAGGTAACGGACTTCTCCTTCGGTGCGGTTGGCATCAAATACCTCGCCGTTTTCCTCGTACGGAGTAGCCGGACAAATTGGGACGACTACGGTATCAGGTACGGCTCCCATCATGAAATCAATGTCGACTTCGTAGACTACGCCGCAGGTACTACCGTCGTCAAACAAGAAAGTATCCGATGGGTTTTGGACATCGAAGAAGCGCCCTGCAATCTCTATCGGTGCGGTATCACAGGTTGCCTCCGTCCGGCGAACGGTATCCGGCTCACTGTAGCGAACCAAAAATGTTTGATTGATCCGGTTTTCGCAGAACTGATCCGTGAGCCGTTGAACAGACACCCGGAGGTCATTATCGAAAAAGTCGGTGGCCGGTACGATCAGGGTGTCAAATTGCTGACTGGTCGTGAAGGTTCGGAAGAAATCAACACCGGGGGCAGGGTTGACAAAGTACTCCAGTACAAAAGGTCCGGTGCCCAGAAATTCTAGCGGGATTTGAATGTCTCCGCCGGAACAGGCCGGCAAGTAACGCGGGGTCTCCAGGTTGAGCTGCGTTTGCAGCATCAGGTTCGGGACGAAAAAGGACGTATCCAAGGTACAGCCATTAGCGTCTTCAATGCTTACCGGGTAATCGCCTTCGGCAAAGACCCGAACGTCATCATCCGTACCATTAACCCCTGGGCCCCAGCTGTAGGTGTAAGGAGCAGCCCCGCCACTTAAAGCGAGAGAGATTCTACCCTGCGGTGCGTTCCGGCAGACGATGGTATCAATCGTAGCGACCGCAGATAAAGAACAGGCAAGTTGTGAGATGGTAAACCTACAGGTATCAGATGCACAACCGTTTCCGTCTCTGACTAAAGCGGCGTACGCCCCCGGTTGCAGGTCGGTAATCTGTTCGGAGTTACCGGTAAGGTTAGGGTAAATATCCTGAAAGTCTTCCCCGATCAATACTATTCCGTAGGGCAAAACACTACCGCTATAATCAATGGTGACGGAGCCACCCTGGTTTGCGGTTGCAAGGGTGGTTGGGCCACAGATGATGGTTGGGGAGTTTCCTTGGGGCATTACCACCGTTGCGGAGTCAAGGCAGCCATTTGCATCCGTTATTTCAATCAGGTAGTCTCCGGGGGGGAGATCGGTTTGGTTGGGGCCATCGGAGAGGGTACGCCCGGTTGTTCGCTGCGGATAATCGATCCAGCGGTAGTTGTAGGGGGCCGTTCCTCCACTTGCCAGGAGGGTGAGCTGGCCCGTGCTGTCTCCGTTACAGGATGGAGGAATGATCTGTTGGTCGGCAACGTTGAGGATTAGATCGGGGTTTGAATCAGCGGCGATGGGGTTGAAAGTCCGGGTGGTTTCGCAGCCAAGGGCATCAATGATGTACACGGCATAATCCGGTGCTCCTCCGCCCGCCAGGTTGGGAAAGCTTACGGTTGTTCCGGCGGGCTGGCCTAAGATTCGGTCCAGTTCGGCGGAGGTATTCCAGTCGATGAGCACAACATCGTAGGGCGGGCTTCCGCCCCCGTTCACGGTTACGTCGATGCGGGCATCATCCTGACAGGGGGAGGCGGTGAAGTCTCCCGCGACGGTGAAGTCAATGGGGCCAGGGTCGGTGATCACGATCGGGCCTTCGGAGATGGTGGGGCAGGCGCTTTGGTCTCCGACGGTAACGAAGTAAACGCCGGGGGGCAGCGGCCCGGCTTCCTGCATGCCGTCGAACGCGTCAATACCATTACCACCACTCCATGTTGTAGAGATGGCTCCGTCGTTGCCCGCGATGGTGAGGCGAATGATGGTATTGTTGGTACCCGAGCAGTCTGTTGCCAGCTGCTGCACCTCAACGATGGTGAGCGGACAGGGGATTAGTGCAATGTTGAAGCTACAAGTCTCCATCAAACCAGCAGCATCGGTTACCGTTACAGTGTACATGCCAGAAGGTAAATCAGGCAGTAGCGTGAGCCCGTTGGGCAGGTTAGGGAAGCTGCTGTCGTTCCCGCCAGCATCACTGATGGTAACCGTGAAGGGTGCCTCACCACCTGAGATGATTACCTGGCCGCCCCCCAGGACATTCACATCGTTAGAATTGCTACGGGTAAGGCACTGAAGCAACAGCGGGTTGACCAGCGGGACGTTGATGCTGCATGTATCGCTCGTGCATCCGTTGGCATCGGTGTACGAGAAGGTGTAGTCTCCGGAGGGGAGGTCGTTGAGGTCTACCGATGTTCCGTTAACCTCCACTGCACCTGCGGCTGCGCCCGAATAACTCAACTGAAAAGGGCTGGTACCCTGCATAAAGTTCAGCCTCACGGCCCCGTCAGCAGCGGACGGCCCTGAGGTTCCCTGCACCACCTCACAGTCAATTGCCAGATCAAGGCTTGTCTGCACCACGAAATCCCCTGCGGTGAAGCAACCATAGCGATCGGTAACCGTGAGTTGGTATGCGCCTGCTTCCAGGTTGGAGATGCCGCTGTTACCATCCAGCGAATCCAAATTCCAGTCGTAAGTAAAAGGCTCAAAGCCCGTTGCAGAAACAGTAATTGCTCCGTTGGCAACGCCCGCACAAGCAGCAGGATCTGCCTGGGAAACGAGTACCGGCCCCGCCGAAAGCTCAAGTTCTACCGGTACCAGCTCGCCAGCACAGGCACCAAAGCCCGCCACAGCATAAACCGTAGTGGAAGGGCTGTTGAAGGCTGCCGGATCAACGATCTCCTGCGTTCCAGCAGGGTCCGTGTACCACGTTACGGGGGCCACTCCGCCAACTTCAGGATCACTGAGGCGGAGATTGAAGATACCTACCCCTGTAGACAATGGATCGCAGCCACGCACGGGCTCTGCCGGAACCATGGTTTGAAATGCAGTGTCGGGAAACTGGATGATAAACCGGCCGACGGTAGTACACAGGTTATCTCTATAAATCACCCGCGAGTACAGGGTATCCGGTTGGCCGGTGGGTCCGCTGTACTCCGCAAGGCGATTATCGTTAAGCTCCGCTTCTTCCGGTGATTCGTGCATGGATATGAGCAAGACCTCCGGAGGGAAGAAGTCGGTAAAGTCCGAAACAGGTACGGGAGGATCCACCGTTGCGCCATAACCGCAGAGGTAGAAACTTGTATCAATGGGTTGGCAGGTGGGGGGTAAAACAGGAAACTCACAATCCTGATTCCCCGTTATGCTGGTTCCGACGATGTAGTAGGTTCCGTCGTCAGGATCAAGAACGGAAGTATTGTAAGTGGTGATGCTCGGGCCGCAGGGAGAAGAGATCGCAAGGGTACGCAATGGGTTGCCCTGGCCAGGGCCGTTGGCGAATGCGCCCGTTGTACGTTCGCAAGCACTTTGCAGTATATAAACAGGCTGGCCGTCCTGACAGATGTTAGTGAAGTCTGTATTCGCTACGTCATCAGTTATTGTGGTACTGGTAAGGAAGACTACGATTAAAGCGTTAGCGGGAATAAGATCATTCGCGCCTGCGGGAATAGCACTGGGACAGCCGGGTAAGGTGGTGATGGTCGGCTGCTTAAAACCACAGCCGTAAGGGTCTCCATCAGGGTCTAAACCTACATCGTCGTTTTGAGCTCCGAAGCCATTGAAGGGCAAATCGATGCCAATAGTATTGACCTCCACCGGAACGATCCCCGTCCGCATGATGATGATTTCTGATTCCACATTAACCGGGCCATTGTTTGGGTTTGGGTGCTCAATGCAAGAGTTGATCATGATAAGCTCCAGGGTAACGCACTGGGTACGCCCTGTTGCAGGCAAGCCAATTAGAAAAACGATAAATGAAAATAAGCCGGTAAACCGACACAGGAGAGTGGTCATTCGGGATGGGTATGGCGGAATGTGATGTTCGAAAGTAAAAGTACTAATTCGCTAACGTGTTCTCTTCTTGTTTTCTTGGGTCGGCAGCCAGTCAATCTAACCACAAGGTAAGCAAAAGGCGAATAAAAGCCGCCTCGCCCGGAATACCAGACGAGGCGGTGCTAAACAACACTTGAACACATAGATTTTAAAGCTATCGTGGTTACGATAGCAATTTGGTGTAAAGGGGATGAAACCACCCTAAATCAACCAAACCTTAGTAAGGTAATTATTTGGAGGAGGACAAAAGGATATAGTTGTTATTTAAAAGCGGCTTTGAGAACTTTTGGTCGTAAACCTGAAAACGTGTTCTCACACAGAATAACCCACTTACCCTGGGTGAATGTTCATTTCAGATGCTTTTTTTAGCAGAAACCTCAATCTACTTCCAACTTCCCGACCCTCATCTCCGTTACGCCGGCATGAAAAACCTAAACAATACTTCAGCCTACATTACCGGTGGAACCAAGGGCATCGGCTTCGCCGTTGCGCAATCCCTGATGGCCGCAGGAGCCAATGTGACCATCACGAGCCGCAGCCAGGACTCCGCCGAAAAAGCAGCGAAGCAACTCAACGAAATGGGACTTGACGGCAGCGCTCTCGGTGTTCAAGCGGACGTACGAAACATGGCGAGTCAGGAAAAAGCAATTGCCCTGGCCATCGGGAAATTCGGTAAGGTAGACGTGGTGGTAGCCAACGCTGGCGTAGGCCATTTTGCCCCGATTCAGGAACTCACCGCTGAGCAATGGCAAGAGACCATTGATATTAACCTGACCGGTGTCTTCAACTCCATCAAAGCCGGACTCGACCAACTGATTGAGCACAAAGGTTACCTGCTGACCATCGCTAGTTTGGCCGGGACGAATTTCTTCGCCAAAGGCTCCGCCTACAACGCTTCCAAGTTCGGGCTCGTCGGTTTTACCCAGGCGGTGATGATGGATGTGCGCAGCCAGGGCGTCAAGGTATCCACCATTATGCCGGGCAGCGTTTCCACCCACTTCAACGGCCACACCCCCAACGAGCAGGATGCCTGGAAGATCCAGCCGGAAGACATTGGGCAGATGGTGGTAGACTTGCTCAGGATGCCAGCCAGAACTTTACCGAGTAAGGTGGAAGTGCGGCCAGCGGTGCCTAAGTCGGCATAACCATCACCAGCAATCTTGCCTAGCCAAACGCCCCAGTAACTCCTCCAAATACCGCCGGTGATTTGCCAGGCGGGGTACTTTGTGCTGCCCGCCCATTTTACCCCGGTCCTTAAGCCAGCTGCGGAAGAAGCCCTGAGGTACGACCGTCAGTTCTTGTTGGCGAATGGCGAAGTTGTTGCTCCGCTTTGCTGCGTAGTTATAGTTTGCCTTGATTAGTTCCTGGTCTAGTACCCGGTTGAAATGGTCCAGGCTGGCCGGCGGGTGTTCAAACTCAACGACCCAGTGGTGGCGGCCTGCACCGGCGAGGTCGATGTACACGGGGGCTACGGTATACTCCCGCACAATGGCCCCGCTTTGCTGGCAAGCAATCATCAGTGCGCCCTCCGCCTCCGAGCGAAGCAGGTCTTCGCCAAAAGCGTTGATAAATTCCTGGGTGCGGCCAAGGATTTTGATGCGGTAGGGGTTGATCTCCGTGAATTCGATCAGGTCCCCCATCGGGTAACGGTAAAGGCCCGCTACGGTGGTGATGAGCATCACGTAGGTTGCTTTGGTGGAGACGTCCTTCAGCGGTAAGGCTCCGCTAAAATCTTCCTGCTGGTAATCTTCCCAACGGACAAACTCGTAGTAGACCCCAGCGTTGAGCAGCAGTAACATCGTCCGCAAGTCATCCCGGTCCTGAACGCCGAAGAAGCCTTCGGTGGCGTTATAGATTTCCTGAAAGATGAAGTCTTCGCGGGGGAACAGTTCCTCGAACTGGGCGCGGTACGGGGCGAAGTTCACCCCGCCGTGCTTGAAGACGCGGGCCTCGGGCCAAACGTCGAGCATATTGTCTCCGCCGTGGATTTCCAAAATCCGGCGGTAAAGTGGAAGGTTCCAGGTGGGTACGCCGCCGAGCACCGTAATACCAGGTTCCCGCGCTGCGAGCTGGGCTATTTTCTCAATTTTTTCTTCGTAGTTCACCGCTGTGGCCAGGTCGATGTCGGGGATGTAGAAACCACGCATGATGCGCGGGATGGAATTGATGATCACCGCAGATATATCCCCCTGGGGCAACCCAGCGGTTGGGTGCAGTCCTTTCAGGCATCCACCGATTAATAAGTTTTTATTACCGAACACCTGCACTTCGGGATCTTTCGAATAGACACAAGCTAAGCTCATCCAGCTTCCCTTCAGGTGGATGTCACGAATGGCGTTTTGGCTAAGGGGTAGGTATTTGGTTGCGCCCGTAGTTCCGCTGGTGGTGGAGATATAATCCGCTGCTTCGTGGGTAAGTACTCTCTTTTCCCCGCAAAGGCTTCTGTTCAGGTAGGGAAGGTGCTTTTCATAGGTCCGAACGGGAACGCGTTCGGAGAAAAGTTCTGGTTGTTTAATGAGTTCGTAGAAGTTGTGCTCCCGGCCGAAGGCGGTACTGCGGTTGGCCGTAAGGATGTGCTCCAGCACCTGCCGTTGCAGCTCCCAGGGGTCGTCGTAGTGCATCCGCAGCTCGCGGCCGTAGCGGCCGATGTAGGTACGAAAAAGGGTGTTTACGACTTTAAGCATGTATGGATAACCTAGTGAGGCATCCTAAAGTTAGGTGTTTATGGTGGGAAAATTGTGGTTATTAACCGATTCATTCTCCACTTTTGTACCTTCGCCCCCACAAAGATTATATATGGGATGGTTCAAACGCCTGACTAGCGGCATTCAGACGAACACGAGAAATAAAAAAGAAGCACCGGAAGGTGTTTGGTACAAGTGCTCGAAGTGCAACGAAACCGTGTTGCGCAAAGACCTGGAGGCCAATCTTTACCGGTGTCCGAGCTGCAACTACCACGATCGTATTGGCTCACGGGAGTATTTCAGCATACTTTTCGACGGCAACTTCGAGGAGTTTGAGGAAGACATGGAAGCCGTTGACATGCTTGAGTTTTCCGACCTTAAAAGCTATAAAGACCGCCTCAAAGCAGCGAAAAAGAAGACCGGCCTTACGGATGCTATCCGCGTGGCCCGTGGCAAGGTCAACCGCCGCCCGCTCGTGATTGCCTGTATGGATTTCAGCTTCATCGGCGGATCGATGGGTAGTGTGGTCGGGGAAAAAATTGCCGTTGCCATCGATGAGGCCCGGACCTCCCGCACGCCGTTGCTGATCATCTCCAAAACTGGCGGTGCCCGGATGATGGAGGCAGCCTTCAGCCTGATGCAGATGGCAAAAACGAGCGTCAAACTCAGCCAACTGGCCAAAGCGGGTGTACCCTACTTCAGCCTGATGACCGACCCTACTACCGGTGGCGTAACGGCCAGCTACGCGATGCTGGGCGACATCAACCTGGCCGAACCCGAAGCGCTCATCGCCTTCGCAGGCCCCAGGGTAGTGAAAGAAACGATCAAGAAAGAACTCCCCGAAGGCTTCCAAACTTCAGAGTTTTTGCTGGAGCACGGCTTCCTGGACTTCATCATCGACCGGGGAGACCTCAAAGAGCGCCTCGGCGACCTGCTGTACCTCTTCGAATCCGCCCGCCAAAGTGCCTAAGCGCCTTGCGGGCATCCTCCTGTGCATCCTGTTGGCCAACGTGCTGAATTATGCACTCGGAACCTGGCTTGATCGTCAGATTCCCAACCTCGTACCCCCAGTTGCCACGGTAGACGGGTCTACCCTGAATACCAGCCGGTTTTACGCAGAACAGCCTGACACCGTGCTGGCGGGCAGTACCGACGCCGAAGCCCTGCTGGATTTTTACGCCTACCTCGATGAGGGCGGAACTTCGGCTTACGGCCACTGGCGGACGGCGCGGGCCGATCTTCGCTTCGCCTCCGATGCCTTTCGCTTGCGCGCGCTGGAAATTGCCGATGCTTCTAACGCTGGCAAGTTCCTCTCCTTGCTGCTCCTGATCATCACCCTGTTGCTGCTTTTCGGGAACGGCCTGAAAGAGACCTCGCTGCTTTCTCCGGTACTTTACCTTGGTATTTTTTCGGGAACGGCTGCGCTATTCGGCGGTCTTTCCGCTCCGCTTTTCACCCTTACGGTTGGTGGGGCGTTGCTCATTTACTTCGGCAGTTTGCGGTTGTTCTTACCCATTTACCATACAGAATGGATGCGGCTAATGCGCCCGGGGCTAACGTTCTGCATTTTCCTGCTGGCAACGATGGCCTGGCGGGGGCCGGAGTTGGTCGACTATTGGTTTTGGACGAGTCCGCTCTTCCGCCTCGGCCTCGTTACCGTCAGCCTGCTAACCATCTTTTTCCACTTCTCCATTCTGATGTCTGCGCTCGCCTCCGCCAAGATGGACACCCTAACGCAGGTCTTTGCGTTGGGTATGCCGTTGGGCTTCACGCTGCTCGTCGCAGGTTTATTCCTTGGCTTTTTCGGCAAGGAAGCGGGCGCTGCCCTGGAACGGCTCAACTATGAATTGGTAATTTTTCCGCCAGAAACCGTTGCGGGGTTCAACCCGGAGGCTCCATTTTTCCTTTCCCTCGTTGGCGTGTTGTTGCTCGTGCTCGCAGGCATCGGGTACTTTATCCAAAAGATTGCGCGTTAAGTCGTCGGCGCTCCCCCCTCCTCTTGTATTCTCTTTGGGCGCGGCCGCAGGATGCAAAGTAGGTTAAAGACAGGAAGACCAACCCTCAACCTTTCCTCTCCGAATCAATTATAAGAACCAACCAAATGAAACAACTACTATTTGGCATAGTAATGTGCCTCACCCTCGGCCAGTTATCGGCCCAAAATACCCCCACTAAAATGGATTCTACTTTTTACGCCCTCGGCATCCTGATGCACGGCAACCTCTCCGAACAGTTCGGTGAAATCAATATCGACGATCTCGCCAAAGGCATGAAAGCCGCCAAAGCCGGTGAAGCCACCCTGAGCCCTCAGGAGGCCAACGCCAAGATCCAGGCCTTCATGATGAAGAAGCAGGAAGCCGAAGGTGCCGAAGCCAGCAAGGAAGGCGCTGACTTCCTCGCCAAAAACGCCGAACGCCCCGAAGTGAAGGTTACCGACTCCGGCCTCCAGTACGAAGTACTAAAGGAAGGAACCGGTGCCAGCCCCACCGCCACCGAAACCGTTGAGGTTCACTACCACGGCACCCTGCTAGACGGTACGGTCTTCGACAGCTCCGTAGAGCGCGGAGAAACCATCGAATTCCCCCTCAACCGCGTCATCCCCGGCTGGACGGAAGGTGTACAGCTCATGAAAGAAGGCGCGAAGTACCGCTTCTTCATTCCTTACGACCTTGCCTACGGCCCCCGTGGCTCCGCACCGAAAATTCCACCCTACGCGGCGCTGATCTTTGACGTTGAGTTGTTTAAGGTTAAGTAAGCTTCTTGCTTCTCCATTAGAGAAAAACAAACGCCCCAATCTGCACGTAGCGGATTGGGGCGTATTCTTTACCGGAGGGCTGATCGAGCATCAGACCCGCGCGACCGTTGTCGTGATCATCTCAGCGGCATCCGGAGCAAAGTAAGCATCGAAGGCTCCGAAGGAGTACGCAGCGTAGGCCAGCAGGGAAAGGGTGATAACCGCGGTCAAAAATCCGGCCTTGCGGCGGCGGATACGGTCATTCTTGGCGGTGATGTAGTTGGTCATTTTCTCTAGCTTTGGTGTAATATGATATATGGATGGTAGAATGCGCTTGGTAAGGAGAACAACGTAGCGAGCTCGTGCATTAGTTTCCAAGAGAATCATAAATTGACGTTAGCAGACCTTTAAAATGAGCACAACCACAGCTACCTACGAAAAACTGAACGCGGAGATCACCCAGGCGGGTGCCCGCCTCGTCGCCGTATCCAAGACCCACCCGCAGGAAAAAATCATGGAGCTCTACGCCCTCGGCCATCGGGATTTTGGCGAAAACCGGGTAGCAGAACTGGTGGAAAAGCACGCCGCCCTGCCGAAAGACATCCGCTGGCACTTCATCGGGCATTTGCAGCGGAATAAGGTGAAAGCTATCGCCCCCTTCGTTCACCTCATCCACGCCGTCGACAGTGAACGGCTACTCCGCGAGATTGATAAACAAGGCAAAGCATCGGATCGGAAAATCCCGGTTCTCCTCCAGTTCCACATCGCCCGGGAGGAAAGTAAGTACGGCCTCGATCTCCCCCAGGCAGAAGCATTGCTAATAGCCCTCCAGGACAAACCCGTCACCCACGCCAGCATAGCCGGGGTGATGGGTATGGCCACCTACACCGACGATCAGGCGCAGGTCAGCGCAGAGTTTAAAACCCTGGCAGCGCATTTCGCCCAGCTGCACGACCACCACTTCCAGCAAGCTTCAGATTTCGCCGAAATCAGCATGGGGATGTCAGGTGACTACCCGCTGGCGTTGGCGCAGGGGAGTACCTTGGTGCGGGTGGGGAGTTTGTTGTTTGGGAAGAGATAGGGTTATCTAAAAAATAGATGTTACCCTATGACATGGGGTGTGCAAACGTTTTGGTCTTCG
>CAYWMW010000081.1:0-15199 GCA_964458975.1 uncultured Lewinella sp.
ACTAGTTCATCCATCTCGTTATAAACACTTGTTTACAAAAATAAATTAGCTTATGTGTAATAGTTATATGCTATATTTGTCTAAATATGACCCTACCCGTCTTTTAAATAGTCGCTTTTTTGGCAACTATTTTCATGATCTACCCTTTTTCTCGTTGAAAGATTAATAAGAAATGATGACCATCCAAACAAAGTTCTTAGTACATTCGAAGCGAAAAATAAACTTACTTTCTTTATTACTATTTCTTTGCTTTTATGCCAACCCTGAGACGGTACGGGCGCAATGCGCTCCTGGGGCCACCCCGGCCGTTTCAGCTTTCGCCATCCAACCTTCTTGCGATAGTGATGGCAACGTAGCAACCGACGGCTACCTGCAAATTTCCGCTACCGACGGTCTTTCTTACGAGGTACTCGATGGCGGCAACTCGATTATCGTGGCGCGCACCACCCTTATTGGTGCAACCTTCCCGCTGCGGGTGTTGACCGGGCTGGCCAATCCCGCTACGGATGAGAACTACACCATTCGGGTATACGATGAAGACGCTGGTGGCGCAAGCGACTGTTTTGAGGAGGAAGTAGTGACACTGCGCGTACAGGATTGTGCGGTAGGCTGCGATTGTAAGGAGTATGTCTACCTCAATGAACCTTTTGAAGTCGTCAACGGTGTTGCCGTAAGTAGTGTACACAAGTACTTGGTTGGAGCCGACGGCACGCTTACGGAATTGACTACTGATGCTGGAGACCCCTGGGTAAATCAATCTCCCGAGTTATCCTCTGCCCACGGCTTGGGCACTGACCTCAATGGGTTTTTATACATTTCTGAAGATTTTCAGAGTAGCGATATCCGGCGATTAACTTGTGACGGGACTATCGTTGATGCAAGTGAGTTCAGCATCCCGCACGGTGGAAGCTCTAACATAGTTGCCACTGGAAACTCTTTGGTTATACAGGAGACAAATTCTGATGGTATATCTGTTATTGATGTTTGCAACCCGACGCAAAAAAGCATAATCTGTTTCGATGGGCCACAACTCTTGGCTGCCAATAACAGTCCTGGAGATTGGGGATTGACCAAAGATGAAAACGATAACTTCTACGTAGCAACGGGAGAAGACAACGGAGCCGTATACAGGTTCACCCTGGCTGATGCTGACGGCCCCTGTGTAACACCCTTGTTTCAGGGATCACCGGGTAATGATATCTTTCCTGAAGACGATGGAACTCCAGGAGGTACTTTTGATGTTTTAGGCATCACCATCGATGGAAACGGTGATATCTACGTGAATTCAGGAGGTAGCTATGGTGCTAATGGAAGTATTTATAAGTTTGCCCCCACGGGGGCGCTATTAGATCAAGTTGCAACCACAAACAACCCGGTAGGCTTGATTTGGGTAGAAACCTGCGATTGTATATACGTAAGTGGAAACGCAGTAGATTGTATAGTCAGTTATGACACTGACTTAAACCTCATTCCGGGTGCCGGTATCACTGTCGCAAATTCAAGCCTGGATTTTGGTAAGGCCATCGCAGTAAATACTGAGTGCTGCCCAACCAACAATAACCAATCATTTGAGGTCTCTTTCTGCAATTCTGAATCTAGTGATCCTATCTTTCTAAACGAGCTTTTCCCCTGTGACGATGGCACAATTTGCGAAGCTCAATGGACTCCTGTAGACGTGGCATCAATGGCCGTTTTTGAGCCGTGTAACCAAACCATCATGCTGGGTGTAAACACGGGCTGCTTTTCCTTTACCCGCAGTTCCGATGGCACCGGAATTTTTAACCAGTGTGGTGCTTTTGTGCAGACCTTGAACATTTTTGTCGGCGAAACAGAACCTCCCGTTATTGGTGGTGACCAGCAAATCTGTAGGGGCGCGGACCCCGATGCGTTCACGGTAATCTCTCCAGCTTCGGGTACTCCTGCTCCGCTTAACTTCCAGTGGTTCGTGAGCTCTGAAAGCGACTCTACCGGCTTTAGCCCGATTGCTGGCGCAACGACGGAGGTGTACGACCCCACCGCCGCAGACATTGTTGCCGATACGATGTACTTCCGTAGCGAGGTTTCTGTTACGGGGTGTACGGGAGCTATTTGCGCCGATACAAGTAATGCGATACTGGTGATTACCGTAGTGGACGTGGCCGCCGACGCGGGTGGTGACCAGACCATCTGCCAAACCGAGACTTCCGTAGACCTAACGGGAGCCACTTTTACCCCTACGGACTTCATGGCTACGGACGGCACTACCTTTGGCGCTACCTGGACGAGTAGCAGCTCGGGCGGTACGTTTTTTAACGCCGCAGACACCCCACTTACGGCTCCCGTGCGCTTCGGAGAAGCGGCTACTTATCGGCCTTCTTCAACAGATATCGCGTTTGGCTCGGTGGTCTTGACCCTTACTACGGATGATCTAAGCGCTTCCCCTTTCAACGTGGTAGGCTGTGAGCCGGAAGTGGATGAAGTAACCATCACTATCCTGAAGGTTGACTGCGGTACTTACCCCTGGGGAGGTAACTAGTGCATAGCTTCTCTCATCGACCTGACTTTGAACGCAGATAATTCGTAGGGGGACAAGGCAGTAAAACCGGAGCTTAGCCGTAGCTAAGTGAGGATTTTACTAACGCAGTCACCGTACGAAGTAGCAAGTTGAAAGTAGGGAGCATGAGAGAACCTATGCACTAGCATACGGTATCACTTTAGGGTACATCAAGAGTGCGGGCCGATTAACAGTTGTTGATCGGCCCACTTTCTTGATGGATATATTTGGCGGCATCCGCAAGGGCTTAATGGCGAAGGTGGAGAGGGGCTCTTCAATGTTATTGATTTGGCGTTCCTAAATCAATAACTACCTTTAACCGGGGCAGTCCGATTAGGACATAACTGATTACACGCACACTGAAAAAACAGAAATGAATAGTATTAGGATCGGTTCGTATTCCGGGCTTTTAGGTTGCTGTTTGCTACTACTAACTTGCTGTGAGGCGGGAGTAGATAAAGAACGGGACAAAATATCAATGTCTGATAATAAGGGAGCTTTGTTCTTAGATAAACTTCCTCCTGAAGTTGCGGCTAATACTACCATGCTGAAAACAAAATTTGACGCAGGGCTGCGCGATTACGGCGGTGCTACCCGTGAATTGCCCTACCTGTACGAACGGAATATCGCTCTTCTTCGTTCTCACTTGCTGGAAGAAGAGACTTTCCGTTTCGTTTTCCCTTTTAACGGTAAACTTAGCTTGAAATCTGAAGCAGGGCTGGTAGGGAAATTACCCTACATGACCCAAAAGTGTGGCTATCAAGATCAAGGTGGAAATGTAATCAACTACTATTGTCCGGCCCTAGATGAAGCTTTTTTCGAGTACCTGGACGAACTAGCACCGAGCAGTGAGCTCATCGGGCAATTTGTCGCGGAATACCGGGAATTTAAGACCATTACACCTGATTTGCGCTATAATATGCTGATGTCTGGCTCGGAAAAGCTAGACTTTTCCAGCCCAGACCATCAATTGTTTTATGCCTTATTTCAACTTTGGGCATACGACGATATGAAAGCGTTGGAGGCAGTGAAGGGCTGAGGGATACCGTTTGGTAAGTGGTAAGCTCCTTGTACGCACGGTAGATTTCGGTTATGCTAATTCTGAAAAACTGATTTTAGGACGACTCGCCTTGAGGATGGAGACTATCACCTTGTCCTCCCCACTGCACCCGCGTCCGCGCCCTTTTATTCTAACGAAACTAGTGGCCTGTCAAACCTAAATATGGTGGTGGCCTGCGGCGTCTTTTTACTTTTGACAGTGTTACTCAAATCCTCATTTAGTTAAGGCTAAATTCCGGTTTAAGCGTTTTGTCAGACTCGAAAACTTACCAGCATTCTTCCACCACTTTAAGTATTGGTAGACAACTAGCAGCGGATTGATGAAAGCCAGCCCCGGTGATGCCGACGATTCTGAGAACAGTACCTCCCTAAGCGATCCGACCGCCTTTCTGAACAGCGGGGAGGAAGACTTAACGCTGGACGTGGGAGTTGTCTGTGCCATTGAGGTAGAGGTAGCTGCTCCGTTCACGATCTGTTCGACGCAGCCGATTGATTTGACGCAGGATGCCAGCATTACCCCCACTTCGCTGGGCGGAACCTGGAGTACACCCGACGGTACGGGAGAATTCACGACGGGAATGGACTTTGCCACGGTAACGACCTACATCCCGAGTAGTGCGGATGCCTTACGAGGATCGGTGATGCTGATCCTTACTACGAACGATCCGGAGAAGTCCGTATCTGCAATATACAGGGGGATACCCTCATTGCCGTCGCGGAAAACTTCGGGGGTGCCCTCTCCACCGATGGTACCGCTGCTCTCGATCGTTTTGGTGGTTTAGTCATCACTAAATTCGTCTTTTGCCCGCCAGCTCCGCCGCTGCCGCCGGTTTCGGTTATGCCCGCGTCCCAGACAGTGTGCCAAAATGGCCTGGTGGACCAGCTCACCGCCCCCCTGCAGACCATTGACGGCAGCACCTTCCCCACCGTCTTCGAAGACGGGGTGGAAAGGGACCAGCCCGATATTCCATTATTCTACCAGTGGCAGGTCAGCAGCAGCCCGACGGGGCCGTTTATGGATATAGACGATGCCCTGGCGCGGCTGCCTGATTATTCTCCCCCGCCAACCGCAGTGGACGTGTATTACCGCCGGTTAACGACTACCTCCGACTGCTGCGGCGGGGAAATCGTCAGCACCAGTGATGTATCCTCGATCATTGTTGGCCCGGACGAAGCGCCGAGGGTGGAACTTCCCTCTCTGATGATCACCTGCCCGGGAGAAAGCTTTACGTTTGAACCTGAAGTGACCGGAGGAACTACTCCCTTTACTTACCTCTGGAGTACCGGCGAGACGACACCTACAATTGCGGCCGTGATTAACGGTACATCCTTGTTCGGGGTAACGGTTACGGACGTCAACAACTGTGTGCAAGTCAGTCAGGCACCGGTTCAGGTTTACGCCGCGGATGCCGGGCCGGACAAATCCATTTGTGCTGGAGCCCCCGTCAGATTAGGGGGCAGGCCACTACCCGGCGTACAGGTCGTCCCCGAAGGCAGCCCGATGGCGGGTGCTTACAGCATCGCCTACACCTGGACCCCGGCCGCTGGCCTGAGCTGTACGGACTGCCCCAGACCTACCGCCACGCCCGGTAGTGAAGAAACCTACACCCTAACCGTTACCCTTTATCAGCCTGATGGCACCACATCCTGTCAAACCACGGATGACGTTACGGTAGCCGTAGTTGCTGCCCCCCCCCCACGCCGAACTTCGCCGGTGAAGACATGGTCATCTGTAACGGCGAAGAGGCCATGCTGGGAACCCCCATTGACGCAACCATCTTCAACCCCGCCAGTGGTACCGCTACCTCCGGCGGCGCGGTGAACGTAGCCCAGTTGAACGATGGCGACTTTTTCAACGGTATCCGCACCAACGACGGTACTACCCAAAACATCGTTCTTGACATGGGCAGCGTGGTCACGCTCAACCAGATCACCTTGGCCGTACAGAACTCTACTAGCTTCTTCGAGCGCACGGATACGGACATGCGTATCGAGGTCAGTACTGATGGTACCAATTATACTACGCTTTTTACGGATGTTCTGCCTAGCACTGCCGCAGGAACCCCCGTTTCCAATAGTGCGCTGACTACCTTGGTTTTTGCCCAGCAGGATATCCGTTTCTTCCGCTTCGTTCCGGAGTCTAATTCCCGTGACGCGAGCCTCAGTGAATTCCAGCCGGGCTTTGGCTTCACCTACGTCTGGGCACCCGGTGAGTTCTTGAGAACGTCCGGTGGTTCCATGGCCACCTTCGACCCCGGCTTTGTATTAGATAATGAGCGGCTGTTACTAGAGCCCAACCCCCGCACCTATACGCTCAGCGCGGAATTTAACGGTTGTGTCTTCGTCGATGAAGTAGAGGTAGCCGTGATCGAGGCGCGGGCAAGAGACACCGTAAAGGGACCAACCTTGGTTGGTTTGCCCGACCGGACCCCCGGCATCGACGAAAGCTACACTTGGACTAGACTGGACGCTATCTCAACGGGTAGCAGTATGTTCCTGGGGGCCATGGACGAACCCCAGGTGCCCGTATCCGCTTCCTTTGGCGGACCGACCAGTTACCGCCTCGAAACCGAGTTTACGCTCAGTGCCTCTACGGCGGTCTGCGTCGATACCGTAGTCGTAACGTTCTGTGGCTGTAACATCGTCTTTGACGTAGAAAACGGCTGTGCGGATTTTGACTCCTACGGAGAAGGAACCATTACGGCAAGCCTCAACCCCGCTGATGGTCTGGACCGCAACGATTTCGACGTATCCTGGTCACCGATGGAAGGGCTAGATGCCTACGATCAGCGGGTCGTAACGCTACTGGATAACGTTACCCGGACGTACACCGTCACCTTCACCAACCGTAATGACCCGACCCTGGTCTGTACGGAGGATATCCCGGTGAATCTTCCGTCTTATTCCCGCCCAACCTTTAACGTTACGGACTCGGTGCCGATCTGTGACAACCAGTCCGTTAATATCGGTGACCCCAATAATAATCCAGGCTTGGAATACAACTGGTCCCCCACCGCCGGGCTAGATGACCCAATGATCAGCTTCCCGTTGGCCACGGTCAGTATGACGACTGACTTTGTCGGTACGGTCGTAGATCCCTCAACGGGCTGTGAAGCCACCGATACCGTCACCGTGCAAGTGCTAGGCTTCGCTGATGGAGGGCCAGACATCTTCGTTTGTGATAACGGTGTCGTTGAGCTGGGAACCCCCGGCCAATCTGGCTTCACCTACTCCTGGGCACCGGACGAGGGTGCCGGCGGAGACTACCGCAACGGTACGGGATCTACCTCCGCCCAGCCGGAGGTATTCGTTGCCGCCAGCCAGCAATTCATCCTGACAACGACGGAAACTTCCAGCGGCTGCGTGCGGATGGATACGGTAGATGTATTCGTCAACCCACTGCCTCCGCCCTTTACGCTTACCAGTACGACCTTCTGCCCCTCCGACGCCCCGGGTACGCTTACCCTTGGGTTTGACAACCTCGACGCGGCCACCGGAACCAACGAAGTACCGATGGACAACGGCACCTTCACTTACGCCTGGTCACCCGTCAACTTCCTGGTAGACCCAACGGTAAGGAACCCTACCTTCGCTACGCTGCCCCAGGTGGAGACGACCTTTACCTTGATGCTCGATGCAGGCGGTGGTTGTATGTCCGAAGGCCAAGTAACGGTCTCTCCCGAGGTAACCGCCCCCGTAACCAGCGGTAACCAGACCATTTGCGTTGACGAGGAAACCATGATCGGTAGCGCGGATAACCTCACGGGGGGCGGTATTACCTACAACTGGGTGGCCGATGGGAGCAATCCCGCCGGGGCAACCTTAGTGACCGCAACGGCCCCTAACCCGGCCTTCAGCTCTACCGAGCCGGGTACCTTCATCTACACCGTCACCCGTACCGAAAACGGCTGTTCCGTTAGTGCTACCGTTACCATCAGAGTACAGGGAGTAACGATTGATCCGATTGCGGGGGGCTCGGTCTGTACCGGAGAATCGTTCCAGGTCGTCAATACGCCGCAGCCCGGCTTGATCTACACCTGGTCGCCAACTGAAGGGGTGAGTGATCCTACGATCGCTAACCCGCTAATCACACCGCCACAATCGACTACCTACACGCTCACCGTCATCAATAGTAATGGATGTACGGATGAAGAACAGGTTGCAATAAGTGTTTCCTCGTTTCCCGCGCCGGAGATCACGCTGATGGACGAGATCATCTGTGATCCGGCGGACCGGATGTTCAACCTGATGCCTACCGTAACGCCACCGAGTGGGGATTACGTTTACTCCTGGACGCCGACTACCTTCATCACGGGTGACCCCACTACGCCTTCGCCAGCGGTTTCCCTGCCGAACATTCCCGACCAGTACACCTTCAACCTGGAAGTGACCAACCAAACTTCCGGTTGTAGCGCGGAAAGGACGGTGACGTTTGATTACCTCAACGATGAGTGTATGTTTGACCTCGCCCTCACGAAAAACCTGGCTACCGGGCAACCTGCCAACGTACGGGCAGGCGATGACGTGGTCTTCACGATCAATGTTGTCAACCAGGGTACCATCGAAGCGACGGATATAGAAGTGACGGATTACCTTCCAACTGGTACTACACTTGCGGCTGCGGGCACTACGCCCAGCGGAATGCTCACTACCACCCAGGGCAGTATGGCAAACTTCACCAATAACGGTGATGGAACCTTCGCCATCGCTGCGCTATCCGCCGGAGATACGGTAAGTTTCGATCTTGCCCTTACGGTTGATGAGAGTGCTGAAAGCGGAGTTTTCACGAATAACGCAGAAATCACCGATGCCCTTGGTGGCTTGGATGAAGACTCTCCACTTAGCGACGTTATCGGCTTGGCTGATGACGACTCCGAAATAGGTTCTGATAATGACATCGACGATGATAGTACGGGAGGAACCGATAACCCCGACGATCAGGACGATTATGACCTGGCCCAATTTAGCATCTGTAACGAGTCGGTCACCCTGGCAGAGCCCTTCACGGTCTGTGCAACCCAGACCATTGACTTGACCACCGATGTAGTCATCACCCCGGATACAACCGCTACCTTTGGGGCCACCTGGACGACTTCAGACGGAACCGGAGCATTCCTGGATGCTGACGGTACCGTGCTTGCGGCACCGTTCCGCTTCGGAACCGCTGTGAGTTACATGCCGAGCGCGGCAGATGCGCAACGGGGATCGGTTACGCTTATGCTAACAACAGATGATCCGGAGGGCCCGTGTGAACCTGTAAGCGCTTCTGTTGTTATAGAAATACTTAAAGTGGATTGTGGGCAGTTCTTCTGGGACGGCCAGTAATTTACTGATTCGGCCTCCTCATCTTGAGGAGGTCGAATTTAAGACTTTGTGTTGTTCAAGTGTTTATTATATTTCTCTCATGATAACCTAGAGAAATTGAGGTGGCTCCGGTCCGAGTTGGCCGGAGTCACTTTTAATGATAAGAGACGGTGAAGTAATAACTTCCTGATTTTGAAATGAGTGATCGTGGTGCTGACTGAGTTCGAGACGGCGCAAGCATAGCCTTAGCTACGGTTGTGACGGCTCGAACTCAGTCAGGGCCGCGAGTGCCATTTTTTAAACGGATAACTTATTGTTCCGCGACCCCTAAGTATCCAAAACCGATCAAACCGATTTTAAATCGCTTTAGATTAGATTACGATTTCTTCACTGGCTCTGCAGGTAATTCCTGTAGAGCCATTTTTTGATCACTTCAGGCAGGCGCGTTGTTACGACTGCCATACTCCCGTACATGAGTAGGCAGCGTATGCGGCGCAAACGCAGGTGCAGGGTGAAGTTGTAGCAGCAGGGTAGCGCTTACCAATCGCTCTGCTTAACCGACGGTTAGGCGCTGAGGGCAAGAAGCAAATCCAGGCTCTGGAATTAGAAACGAGCATTGTTGGGATTTAAACAGAATGACCGAATCCTAATAAAAATATACCGTTCCGTAAAGGAGGTTATTGGAAGGCTGGCCTCTATTTGAGCGTATTCCTCGTTTTGCACACTGTTTTCCACAATTAGTTGATGTTTTCCACATTGTGGATAAAAACGAATAAAATGTTAAGTTGCTTATTTACAGGTTTTTACGTTGTTTTATCCACATGGTGTGGAAAACTTAAGCGAAAATCTGCTAATCTTTGGTTTACCTTAGCCATTGCACGAGGGAAAACAACAATTTTTATCTTTTCCTGAAGGCTTCTTTCTTGCTGATACCACTTAGGCTAAGGCGGCATTCTCCTATCGGATGCCGCCTTAGTAAGCCTAAGAACTCTTTCTAGAGTTCCTGACGAAAACACACACGACCACGGTTTAAACCAGTCTTTCTTCCGCTCTTCCCGTTGTTTGGGGGTGATGAAGTGAGCGGGCAGCCTACGGTTAATTTTTTAGAGACTACTGACTTACTGATACCAAGCATTATCCATTTTTCATCAACCCTTTAAGTGCATATTCGAGCATGAACGCTAAACTAGAACCAATCCTGGCCGAAAACGACGGCCGTTTCGTACTCTTCCCCATTGAGCACGACGACATCTGGAAGTACTACAAAGACAACGAAGCTTGTTTCTGGACGGCCGAGGAAATTGACCTTTCTGCCGACCTCAACGACTGGAACAATAAGCTCAACGACAACGAGCGTCACTTCATCAAGCACGTTCTGGCCTTCTTCGCCGCCTCCGATGGTATCGTGAACGAGAACCTGGCCGAGAACTTTGTAGCTGAGGTACAGTACACCGAAGCCAAGTTCTTTTACGGCTTCCAGATCATGATGGAGAACATCCATTCCGAGACCTACTCGTTACTGATCGATACCTACATCAGCGACCCCAAGGAAAAGGACTACCTCTTCAACGCCATCGAGACGATGCCCTGCGTACACAAGAAGGCCGAGTGGGCCCTCCGCTGGATCGACAACGGTTCCTTCGCCGAGCGCATCGTCGCCTTTGCCGCCGTGGAGGGCATCTTCTTCTCCGGTTCTTTCTGCTCCATCTTCTGGCTCAAGAAGCGGGGCCTGATGCCGGGCCTGACGTTCTCCAACGAACTCATCAGCCGGGACGAGGGCATGCACTGCGACTTCGCCTGCATGATCTACAACAACCACATCGTCCACAAGCTCGCCCCCGGCGTAGTGACGGGCATCATCAAAGACGCGGTAGCCATCGAGAAGGAGTTCGTCTCCGACTCCCTGCCCGTCAACCTGATCGGTATGAACGCCGACATGATGTGCCAGTACATCGAGTTCGTCGCCGACCGCCTTCTCTCCGAGCTCGGCCAGGAAAAAGTCTGGAACGTAGAAAACCCATTCCCCTGGATGGACATGATCAACCTGCAGGGCAAAACCAACTTCTTCGAGAAGCGGGTAGGGGAGTACCAGAAGGCTGGCGTTACTGCTGACCAGAGCAAGCAGACTTTCTCGTTGGACGAGGACTTTTAAGAGTCCGGAGTTAGGAGTCGGGAGTCTGGAGTCGCTACCGCACGCTGGAGTAACAACGTGCGACGACTCCCGACTCCAAACTCCCGACTCTCCTTTAAACCTCCCCCTGCACCCGCGGCCCCGCCCACATTCCCTTCCTCCCTTAATCCATTATTCCTTTACTATATGAAAGTCATCAAGCGCTCCGGCCGTCCCGAAGACGTCTCCTTCGATAAAATCACCGCCCGCATCAAGAAAATGTGTTACGGGCTGGACGAGAACTTCGTCGACCACATCAACGTAACCAAGAAGGTCATCCAGGGCCTCTACGACGGCGTAACCACCGTTGAACTAGACAACCTCGCCGCCGAAACGGCCGCCAGCATGAGCACCGTTCACCCAGACTACGCCCAGCTCGCCGCTCGCATCGCGATCTCCAACCTGCACAAAGAAACCGACAAGAGCTTCTCCTCCACGATGGAGGGCCTCTACAACTACGTCGACCCGAAAACAGGGGAAGCCGCCGGCCTGATCGGGGAAGACACCATGCAGGTGATCCGGAAGCACAAAGCAAAACTCGACGCGGCCATCATCTACGACCGCGATTTCGATTTCGACTACTTTGGCTACAAAACCCTCGAACGGAGCTACCTGATGCGTATGGACGGTGCCGTGGTGGAACGCCCCCAGCAGATGCTGATGCGCGTCTCGGTCGGTATCCACCAAGACGACATCGAGAGCGTAATCCAGACCTACCAGCTGATGAGCGAGAAGTGGTTCATCCACGCTACGCCGACGCTGTTTAATTCGGGTACGCCGAAGCCGCAGATGAGCTCGTGTTTCGCTGCTGGTACCCAGGTATATACCGTAAATGAAGGGCCGAAAAATATCGAAGACGTAGCGATTGGGGATATGGTAATTACCCACAAAGGCAACGTAAAGCCAGTGGTACAGCTACACAAAAATGCGCTCAACGACCGGCAGATGTACCGCATTAAAGCGTTTGGTACGCCTTCGCTCAGGGTGACTGGAAACCATAAGTTCTGGTCGGTCAGTACGGAACAAACCGGCTGGGGAGAGCAGCCCCAGTTTAACGCCATCGAATATCTTCGGGTGGGAGACTACATTGCCATCCCCAACAAGACGGATGCTTACGAACAACCAACTATTGACTTAGCTGACGACTTACCCACCAATTACGGAAATATTCTGCTCGAATACACGAACGACGCGACGAGCATTCAGCCCATCTCTGTCTACGAACGGGGTAGCAAGCTAAACCCGACGGATGAGAAGGTGCTCATTCGGCGCAAGCACACGCCGGTAAAAAGGCAAGTAACCGTAAATGAAGATTTTGCCGAATTGATGGGCATCTGGTTGGGCGATGGTCATCTGATGATGGGGCTTAACGCCGCTAAAACCCACCAGTTCGTTCGCGGACTCGGATTTGCGGTGTATTACGAAGCCTATGAGATGATCGGAAAGATCGTTACGCTCTGCGAAAAAGTATTTGGTATTACGCCGAGTGTGTCTGAACGAAATTCTACCAATACAGTAAACATTCACCTGAGTAGCCATGTAGTGGGAGCTTGGGTAGAAAGCCGGTTTGGACGCGGATTTGCGGGGAAGCACCTCTGGACGGAAATGTTTAGTTGGGACCAGCCAATGGTTATTGCTTTCCTCCAAGGCTTGGTCAGTTCCGATGGCTGCGTTACCAAGTCTGGAGACGTCCGCATCACGATGGCGAACGTCGGCCTCGTTAAGTCCATTTTTGCCATGGCCCGCAACCTGAGCATTGAGTTGACTTACTCCGAAGCCAAAACCCTTAAGCAGGGCGCTACCCGGCGTATCGCCCGGATCAACTTGCCCAAGCAAACGGTAGACCTTACCAAAATCGCGAAGCTTTACCGCGATAACCGCCTGCACCGTATGCGCAATAAAGAAGCGCACCAGAGTCGCTCTATTAGTGTTGACGGGGTCTCTTTCGTCCGACTGATGAAGAAAGAGAAGATTGCCGATAAGCCTGAATTCGTCTATACCCTTGGGGTCAAAGACGACCATTCCTACAACGTAGAAGGACTGATTGCTGAAAACTGTTTTCTGCTTAGCATGACCGACGACAGCATCGAGGGCATCTTCGAGACCCTCCGCCGCTGCGCCCGCATCAGCCAGGCTGCCGGTGGAATTGGTCTTAGCATCCACAACGTCCGCGCTACGGGCTCTTACATTAAGGGTACGGGCGGTACGTCCAACGGCATCGTCCCGATGCTGAAGGTGTTCAACGACACGGCCCGCTACGTAGACCAGGGTGGTGGCAAGCGCAAAGGCGCTTTCGCCGTTTACCTGGAGCCCTGGCACGCTGACATCTTCGACTTCCTGGACCTCAAGAAGAACCACGGTAAGGAAGAAATGCGCGCCCGCGACCTCTTCTACGCCCTCTGGATGAACGACCTGTTCATGGAGCGCGTGAAGGCCGACGGCGAATGGACGCTCTTTGACCCCAACGAAGCACCCGGACTGTTCGACGCTTACGGCGGCGAGTTCGAGGCACTCTACCACCAGTACGAAGCGGAAGGTAAAGGCCGCAAGACGATCAAGGCCCAGGACCTCTGGTTCGCCATCCTCGACAGCCAGATTGAGACCGGCACGCCGTACATCCTATATAAGGACGCGGCCAACAACAAATCGAACCAGAAGAACCTCGGTACCATCCGTAGCTCCAACCTCTGTACCGAGATCATGGAGTACACCAGCCCCGACGAAGTGGCCGTGTGTAACCTTGCTTCCCTCGCGCTGCCCAAGTACGTGAAGGACGATAAGACCTACGACTTCGACCGCCTCGTGGAAGTGACCCGCGTAGTGACCCGTAACCTGAACAAGGTGATCGATCAGAACTACTACCCCATCGAGGAAGCGCGCAACTCCAACATGAAGCACCGCCCCATCGGCCTCGGTGTACAGGGCCTCGCCGACGCCTTCATCATGATGCGGATGCCGTTTGACTCCGACGAGGCACGGCAGATGAACAAAGACATCTTCGAGGCGATGTACTTCGCCGCCTGTACCGAGTCCATCGCCCTGGCCAAGGAGCACGGCACCTACGAAAGCTACCCCGGTAGCCCCGCCAGCAAGGGCGAACTCCAGTACGATATGTGGGGTGTTACGCCTTCCGACCGTTGGGACTGGGCCGGCCTGAAAAAAGACCTGGCCAAGTACGGCATGCGCAACAGCTTGCTCATCGCCCCAATGCCGACGGCATCCACGAGTCAAATCCTTGGTAACAACGAGTGTTTCGAGGCTTACAGCTCAAACATGTACACGCGCCGGACGCTTTCCGGAGAGTTCGTGGTGGTGAACAAACACCTGCTGCACGACCTCATCGGCCTCGGCCTCTGGGACAACAACATGCGTAACCGCCTCATGGCCAGCAACGGTTCCATCCGGGATTTTGACGACGTACCGCAGCACCTCCGCGACCTCTACAAGACGGTTTGGGAGATCAGCCAGAAGGTCGTCATCAACATGGCCGCTGATCGGGGCGCGTTCATCTGCCAGAGCCAGAGTATGAACCTCTTTGTGGAGAACGTCAACTTCAGCAAGCTCTCCAGCATGCACTTCTACGCCTGGAGTAAGGGCCTGAAAACCGGCATGTACTACCTCCGCACCAAGGCTGCACGCGATGCCATTCAGTTTACCGTAGACAAGAACGCCCTCCAGAAGGCAGGCGATCATGGCACGGGTGAAGTAAAAGCAAAAGCGTCTAAGGGCGCGGACGCAGGTGCAGGGAAAGTTAGCCCCCTGGCCCCCAAAGGGGGAGGCGCAACCGCCGTCGCTGAAGCTGAAATCCCCGCCGCTAAGGCGGAGGCCAAGGCTTCTCCCGCTGCCGCCGGCTTTGACGAGCTTTCCGCTTCGGACGTGGAGAAGGTTGGGCAGGCTTGCTCGCTGGATGATCCGGATTGTATTGCTTGTAGTGCGTAAATGTAGCCTCGGCTTTAGCCGAGTGCTTGGAAAACAAACCGCCCCCTTCGGTGTGATGCTGGAGGGGGCGATTTTAGACTTGTTTTGAATGAAACTTTTTGTGGTTTCGCCGCTATTTTAATCCTGAAACTAAAATTTGTAGTTATGACATTTTCTCAAAGAATGGGGATTACCCCGGTTAAGACTGAGTTGGA
>CAYWMW010000082.1:0-15149 GCA_964458975.1 uncultured Lewinella sp.
CACACTTCATTCAACAAAAAAGTTCGCCTGTCGAGTTTGGTCGTACCTTGCCACCAAACCACCAAACCACCAAACCACAAAACCACTATGCTCCCCCTAACCAACGACATAGTTTTCTTCGACCTCGAAGCCACCGGCCTGAACATCGTCCAGGACCGCATCGTGCAGGTAGGCTTCGTCAAAATATTTGCCGACGGCCGCCCCTCGGAGGAGCTGGAGCTGAAGATCAACCCCACCGTCCCCGTCAGTCCGGAAGCGGAGGCTATTCACGGTCTTTCCAACGAAATGCTGGCCAGCGAGCCTACGTTTAAGGATGTAGCCCAACGCTTGTACGACTTCATCGGCGAAGCAGACCTGGGCGGTTACAACTCCAACCGCTACGACGTACCGTTGCTTCAGGAAGAGTTTTACCGCGCTGGCATTTACCTCGATACCAGCAAGCGCCGCCTCATTGATGCCCAGCAGATTTTCTACCGCATGGAGCCACGCACCCTCTCCGCCGCCCTGAAGTTCTACTCCGGTAAAAAGATGGAGAACGCCCACGATGCCCTGGCCGACGTCCGCGCAACGGTAGACATCTTCGAGGGCCAGCTGAAAATGTACGCCGATGCCGACTACGAAACCGACGACGGAAAATCCATCAAGCCCTTCACCGATATGGACGCCGTTGCCGCCTTCTGCCAGGACGACCGTTTCCTGGACGCCACCCGCCGCCTTAAAAAAGGCCCGGATGGCAGGCCCCAGTTCAACTTCGGCAAGTACGCCGGCCGCGCCGTAGCCGACGTCTTCACCGAAAACCCCAACTACCTGAAGTGGATACTCAGCAAAGATTTCTCTACGGAGGTGAAGGCACTGGTGAAGGCGATTGATGAGCAGCGAGGAGGGTAGCATCGACCTTCAGGTCGATACGGTAAAGTTGACCTTCAGGTCAACACGACTAGCGAGCTTTAATCACCACCCGTGTCTCCACCCGCCCGTCCTCATCCTCCAGCCGGAGGAAGTAATGGCCGGGGATTAGTTTACGGTTGTTGATAAAGTCAAACCGCAGCAGGTTGTTACCCGCCTTAAAGATTTTCGGTTACCAGTGGTGGAGGCTCGTGCCGTTGGGCGCAATGAGGTCGGCTTTGAGCGTCCCGGAGCTGGTGGCCTCGAAGTCCAGGTTCAGGAAAGTGGTGAAGGGGTTGGGGGAGACGGTTGCTTCCTGGAAATAGGTTGCGGACGCAGGCCGCGCAGTGGCGTTCGTTGGGGCCTACTTTGGCCATTTTGTCCCAATCTTCGCCGCAGGGTTGGGGGATGTTTAGTTGTAAGTTGTTTTTCATGTGTACGGGTTGTTTAGGTGTGTGTATAACGAGATGCACAAACATGGATGCTCGCTTCGCTCGTAACCTCACCCCCGGCCCCTCTCCAAAGAAGAGGGGAGACCTATAACACTGCGGCTTCGCCTTGCTGTTTTTCTTGAAAAGGAAAAATTTTCCAATTGTTGGGTAAACGGCACCTCCGAAGGAAAGGATGTCTCCGTTGAGGAGATTATCTTCGTCTTGTGCATCTCGTTATACACACGTTTAGGTAGCTTTGATGCGTGACCGTTCTTAAATGCATACTTTTAGCGGGGCTATGTTGGCCTGAAGGCCAACGGTACCGTGTCGACCTCAAGGTCGACGCTACGGAATAAGCCAAATACTTTAGGCGTTTACCTATTTATACGGTGCGCGGTCCGTGTTTTATTCTACCTTGCTTTTTTGGAAAACTTACTTTGCACCTGCGGCCGCGCCCAAGAAAAACCAGCTTATGAACAGACCAACTCTTTTCGTTTTATTTGCACTTGTTCTTTCGTCACTTGCCGCCCAGTCTGCCGCCCGGAGTTACGACTACGCTGCTCCCATATTAATCGGCGACCTGCCCGCAGAACTCGATGAAATATCCGGCCTCTCCGTCGCACCGGGGCACCGGTCTGAACTACTGGCGGTTCAGGACGAAGAAGGCAAAATCTTTCGCATCAACTCCAAGACGGGCGGCTTACTCTGGGCCATCACCTTCTGGAAAGACGGAGACTACGAAGGCGTAGAAGCCGTCGGCGAAGATGTCTGGGTTACAAAAAGTACCGGTACGCTCTACCACGTCACCAACCCCGGAGCACCCAACCAAAACGTAGATAAGTACAATACAATGCTCACCGGCGAAAACGACGTTGAAGGCCTTGCCTACGACAAAGCCAAAAACCGGCTACTGCTCGCCTGCAAACGGGACGCAAAAGACGACGGCAACGATAAAGACGGCCGCTACATTTATGCCTTTGACCTGAAGACCAAAACCCTGAGTGAAAAACCTGTATTTGCGATTGAACTGGAAGCGGTGAAGAACTACCTCGCCGTTTGCGAAAAAACTACGGACCACGAGCGCTTGTGTGACTTTTTCATCAGCCGGGATGAATACGATCTGGCTCCTTCAGCCCTGGCCGTTCACCCAGTCACCGGCCAGCTTTTCCTGACCTCTTCGGTCGGGAAAGTGCTCATGGTTTTGAACCCCGACGGCCGGATCGACTATATGCAACGCCTTAATAAAAAGCTATTCGCCCAGCCGGAGGGGCTCGCGTTTGCGGAAGACGGAACGCTGTTCATCAGCACCGAGAAGAAGAAAACTGCGCACGCCCGGGTATACCGTTTGCCCTTCGGCAGACTGATAGACTGATAGGTGTGATGGGCCACCGTTCGGGGCGTTCAACTGTAGATTTAAAATTTTCAATTCAGCATTCAACATTTAAAATTTGGCTGCCGCAAGTCCCGTTCGCAACGCTTCGCTTGCTCACCTGGGGCGGATAAGCGAAGTACTGAGGTCTTCCACCAGGTCTTCAACATCCTCGATGCCAACGGAGAGCCGGATCAGGCTGTCGGTAAGGCCGACGCTGAGGCGCTGCGCGCGGGGCACGCTGGCGTGGGTCATGCTGGCGGGATGGCCGATCAGGGACTCTACGCCGCCGAGCGATTCGGCGAGGGTGAAATAGTGGGTGTTTTGCATTACCTGGGTCGCAGCTTCGAGGGTGTCGTTTTTCAGGTCGAAGGAGACCATCGCTCCGAAATCGCGCATCTGTTGTTTGGCAACGCTGTGGCGGGGGTGGTCTTCCAGGCCGGGGTAATATACGTTGGCGACCAGTTCGCTTTTTTGGAGCGTTTCCGCTATTCGGCGGGCGTTTTCACAGGCCCGTTGTACTCGGAGGTGGAGGGTTTTGATGCCCCGGAGGACGAGGAAACAATCCTGCGGTCCTGGGATTGCGCCCACTGCATTTTGCAGGTAATACAGCTTTTTTGCGATGGTTTCGTCGTTGAGTACTACGGCACCCATCACGACGTCGGAGTGGCCGCCGAGGTACTTCGTGGCGGAGTGGAGCGAAATATCTGCTCCCAGGGCAAGTGGTTGCTGGAGGTAGGGGCTGGCGAAGGTGTTGTCTACGACCGATAAAATACCGTGGTCTTTAGCAATGCCAGCCAGCTCTTTAATGTCCACGATGTTGAGCATCGGGTTGGTGGGGGTCTCGATCCAGAGCATCTCTGTTTCCTCGGAGATTTCCATGGCTACCTGTGCGGGGTCGCGCATGTCGATGAAGCGGGACTTGATGCCGAAGGCAGCAAATACACCGGTTAGTAAGCGGTAGCTACCGCCGTACAGATCGTCGGAGGCGAGTACTTCGTCTCCGGGCTTGAGGAGACGTAAAACATTGTCCATCGCAGCCAGGCCAGAGCTGAAGCAAATGCCAAACTTACCGGCCTCAATGGCCGCGAGGTTGTTCTGCAAAGCGGTCCGGGTAGGGTTTGCGGTGCGGGCGTAGGCGTAGCCTTTATTCTTACCCGGAGCTTCCTGGGCGTAGGTGGAAGTTTGGTAGATCGGGGTCATCACCGCTCCCGTTAACGGATCGGGGCTGATGCCTCCGTGGATGCACTGGGTGGCGAAGTTGGCGTCTTTTTTTGCTGACATTGGAAATTGTTTTTAGTTCTATTTCCGCTTTCCCTCTTTAAGTTCAAAGTTGAAACCATCCTCATCGAGCTCCTGGTACCGTTTTTCGTCGAAGCTGTAGAGTTTTGCGGGGCGGTGGGCAACTCCGGTCTGTGAGCGGCCGAGGTCCCGCAGCAGGTTCATGGAGAGGATCTTCTTGCGGAAGTTTCGCTTTTCCAGATCAACTTCCCACACGGCTTCGTAGAGGTGCTGGAGGTCCGTGAGGGTAAAGGCAGGTGGGAGTAACTCGAAACCCACCGGTTGGGTACGAATTCTTCGTTTGAGCCGGTTCAGAGCGACCTGGACAATTTCTTCGTGGTCAAAAGCAAGCACATCGATGTCTTCTACGTTGTGCCACGCGATGTCTTCGGCGATGCTTGCTGCGTGGAGCTCAAAGTCGGCAACCTTCACGAGGCTGTAGTAGGCTACGGTGATTACGCGTCCGAAGTCGTGGCGGCCGGGAGCACCGAAAGCCCGCAATTGCTCCAGGTAAACGTTTTCAAGCCCGGTGATCTCCCGTAGTACCCGCTGAGCAGCGTCGTCGAGGTCTTCATGCTGCTGGACGAAGTAGCCGGGCAGGGCCCAGAAATCGTCAAAAGGAGCTTCGTTGCGTTTGATGAGGAGAATCTTTAGTTTACCATCATCGAAACCAAAGATTACGTTATCGACTGTGAATGCTGATTTGAAGAAGCCATCAAAGCTTTTCTTTGCCTGAACCAAGGAGTAGGAGATTGTGAATTGAGCGGACAAAGATAGTGTTGTTCAGGGAGAATATTAGCTTTGCCCTTGGCCTGATTTCAGTACAGACTTTGTTATGAGGCGTTTTAGCGAAATAATAAGCCTTAATTCGTCTGGACTAAACAATCCTCCAGGGCTTTTTAAACTTTCTACCAATGATTTCTCGAATCACCAACGACCCCATTCTTACCGAGCGCCAGCTCGCGGTACCAGAACTAAAATGGATAGACGGTTTCAGCCGCTTACTTGATACCAAGTTCCGTATCCCCGGTACCGACATTCGGTTCGGGGCCGACTTTCTGCTGGGCCTTTTCCCGGGAGTCGGGGATGTCCTTTCTCTGGGGATGTCTGGTATTTTGGTCGCTACAATGGCCAAGAACGGGGCCAGTGGTATGCTGGTGGCGCGGATGCTCTTCAACGTAGCCCTGGATGCGCTGGTCGGGACGATCCCAATCATCGGTAACATCTTCGACCTGGTCTACAAAGCCAATTACCGCAACGCCGTACTGATGCGCGAATACTACGGCGAGGGCGAGCACACGGGAAGCGCATGGCCGGTAGTACTTGGCGTTGTGGTGGCCATCATCGGTATCTTTTTCCTGATGATCTGGGCTTTGGTGGAGGGCCTGCAGTGGATTTTTAGCTGATTACAGCCGCACAATCCGGTAAGTCTCTCCGGCTACCCGGACGAAGTAAACGCCAGCAGCCTTTTCTACCAGTTTCAGCGTTCCTCCACCAGTATTTAGAAGGCCATTTTCGAGTACCCGGCCGTTTACGTCGATCAGGGAGTACGGAAGGTTGGCCTCCGCTCCGGCCATCTGGTATTGTATGTTCCCGGAGGTTGGGTTGGGGAAGAGGCTGAGGGCCCTGGTGGTTGTACCAAAACGTGCGGTGCGTACTTCGCTGTAGCTGACCCGGCCGTCCAGATCTTGCTGGCGCAGGCGGTACAGGTAGTCAGTATGGGGCAGAGCCGTCCGGTCATCAAAGTGGTAGTTTGCGCCAGCGGAGACAAAGCCCTGTTCTTCCCATGCACCTGCGGCCGCGCCCGCTAAGCTACGCTCAATGAAGAAGCCGTAGTTACCGGATTCCGTTTCGGTAGCCCAGTCTAGCGCGATGTGGTCTTTTTTGCCCTCAGCGCTGAAGGAAAGATAAGCAACGGGGAGTGTCGCGTTGGTAAGGCAGAGCTTGACGGAAAAAGCGTTTAGCGCGCCTCCATCAAGGTTGGCACCGTCACGAATGCGGAGTTCCCAGGTGCCGGCCGCGTCGAGGCCGTCAAAACCAGCCAGGGCGTCGGTTGAAGGAGGGAAAAAGCCGCCGTTGGTGGGGGGGCAATCGAAAGTGAGCGTGGTGCTTTCATCGTCGAAGCTCAAAAACATATCGTCCTCTCCTCTACAGTTGGTTTCCCATACCCGAACGGCAGTACCGTCTGGGTGGACCAAGTCAATGAGTAGGTCTTCAATCCAGGTATGCTCCACGTCAAGCTGGTAAAGGTCCACGTCAGTTATCGTCCCGGTAACGGGCACATCCAGGCTCATGTCCGCAAATTGTGGCGCACTGCCGTCACTGATGGTAGCGGGCGCTGCGGTGCTGGAGAAAATCCGGCAATCTCCGGTGGCGAAGCTGGTTTCGTTCCACCTGGAGACACCGCAGTCTTTCCGAGACCGTACGCGCCAGTAGTAGATAGTATTGGCATCAAGGTAGTCTGGTACACTTAGCTCCGGTGTTGTAGCGTCGGTTTGGCTGTAAAGCAGGTTGCTGAAGTCTGCTTGGTCGGACAGCTGGAGGTCATAGGTGGTATTAGCAGAGGCGGCGGCGATTAAAACAGGGCGCAGGTCTACGTCTCCCCCCACCGGAGCGATGGTGCCAGGCCCGGCGCCGTTGTCTACGGATATTTTATCAATACTGATCGTTTCGGTCAGGGTACCTTCACTGCTGGTGCCCCGGAGGTTGAGTTGGGTGACTCCGTCGGGAAGGTTGGACAAACCATCCAGCGTAAGGGCGAACGAACCGCCGGGCCGAATGGGGTTGATGGAGTAAGCTTGTGAAACACCCGCCGGCAGGTTGGTGATTGCCCAGGTAATCGGCGCGGTAGCGCCGCCGCTGGAACGGGTCACAAACGTGAAGGTTTCGGTTTCGTTGTTCAGAAAGCAATCGGAAATACTCAGCGGGCTCAGGCTGCTCAGCCCGGTGGCTGGCGTTCCCGTACTGGAGACGATGGAAAAGTCTTCCTGGCTAACGTTGTAAAAAACATTGTCTTTACTCCGGACCATGACCCGGGCGGCGGTTGAGGCCTGAGCCGGTACGGTTACCTCCGCAAAACCGTCGTTGGCGGTATTGGTGAGCAGGGGCTGGAAGCTCGTGCCGCCGTCGGTAGATAGCAATACATCGACCAGCTGAGAGTTGTACGGTGCACCGTCCGTCTCCGCCACATCCCACTGAATCTGGGCGGTTTGGCCCGCGCTCCACTGATTGCCATCATTGGGGTCGTTGACGACGAAGGGCCGGTCTGAAGCATCGACGGCAATGTTGATGTCGTCTTCACTGGCGCAGCCATAGGCTGCGTTGAAATTGATGACCGTTGCGCGGAAGCTCATGTCCCGGCTTACGGTCGGGGTTTCCTCCCAGAGCGGATCGGTGCCGCTGATAACAGCCGGTAGGTTGGGCAAGAAGCGTTCCGTGGAGGGGACGGCTTCAAAACTACGGAACAATGGCCCCCGGGTATTGGTACCTACCGGAGGCATTACTGCACCGCGTTCCACATCGTACTGCTCCCAGTTGAAGCTTAGCGTCCCGTTGCCGGTGGCACCGGATTTGAGCACAAAGGGCGTTCCGGCGGGGATGGTCTCGTCGGTCTGTGCTGCTACCGTCGGGTTGTTCAGGCTGGTGTTGATGATGGTACCACAGCCACCGTTTCCGATCTCGAAGTGCGTCGTGATTTCCTCGATGCTGCGGCCGTGGAAGTAGGCGTCACTATTGGTCTGTACGTTGGGCGAGCAGATGCCAGCGTAGCCCATGATGGAGCTGGCGCTGCCGGGTTCCATCCCTGCGCTGCTGCTATACTGGCAGTTGTTATTTTGGGTGTGGTTGCCCCCGAAGTTGTGGCCCATCTCGTGGGCTACGTAGTCTATATCAAACGGATCATTTTCTGGTGTTTGGAGGCTGGTAGCGCCGGCTGCCTTACGGCCATTGACGCAGGATGCCCGTAAGGATGCGATGCCGTTGTTGGGGCCACGGGTGTAAATATGGCCATAGTCGTAGTTAGCACTTCCGATTATTCCATCGGTATAAGCGGTGTTGCTGTTCAGCAGGCTTCCGACGGAGCCACCATCGAAAGGGTCGTTATTGGGGTCGTAGTTGTAGAGTTGGTCGTTGTTGGCCACCAGGAGCAGGCGTACGGAGACGTCGCGGGTGACCACCTGATTTACCCGGTTAATGGAGGTGACTACGGCAGATTGTACCAGGCCCGACTGAGCGGCAGAGGTTGCACCGTGGTAGTTGCTGTACTCCCCGGTTGTGGTAATGGTGGTGCGGTACTGCATCAGTTCACAGTCGCCGAGCACCTTATCGGTAGCCTCGGTTTGGTCTTCCGCCGTGAGGTTGTCCCCATCGGCCAGGCAGGTGAAAGGGCTCCGTTGGGTGGGGTCAAAGTCAGACTTCCGGTACACCTGGTACTGGTTGGTGTTGCGGCGGAAAAGCGGATCGATAAAAAAGCTCTCGGTGCCACCGCCGCGTACGGAGGCGTGGAAGCCGCGTTCCGTCCAGTCCAGGAAGATGGACTGGGCTGGGTTGTTGACGTTGATGCCGTACCAGGTACGGATGTTGGGGTGTTTAGCCAGGGCGGGCGCTTCGGCGATGTCGTAGGCAACTACCCGGTAGCGGGCGGTGCTGCCATCGGGCAGCGGAAGAATAATTGTGGCGCTACTGGTTTCTGCGGTTGCGCTTTTTTCGTGGGGTGCGCTGAAAAGCAGGTCCCGAAGGGCCTCCCCGTCGGTGCTGACGGTGCGGGAAGTCTTGGGGTGAATCCGTCGTTCGCTGGTTAAGTTGTTGGTTTCGAGGGCATTCCATGTTTGGGCGAGGCCGCAGGATGCAAGGGCCGTTATAAGAAGCAGGGTAAATACTGAACGCATGAGGTATGTGATAATAAGAAAAGATCCGAATAGCAGGTGCCAATATCGTCATTGCTGTGAATAGGTTTGACGTTTATACACGTATATGTCTTGTAGTTGGCCGAAGGGCGTAAGTTATTTTCAGGTTGACCCTAAAATAGATTATTCTTTGACAACCCCTTAGGAACGCCTCGTCGGGCGGGGAGGGAGGGGTGAAAAGCAGGACGAGAGCTGATAGCAGAAATTGATGAAGCGGGGTACAAAAGATTGAATTTAATGCAACATAGTTGCGGTAAATAATTGGTTCCTTACCTTTGTTAAGGCGTAAGCCCCGTTTCTGTAAGGGGGGGCCGAAGAATAACCAGCATGAACAAATCCTTTTCTCCCAAGCCCGTTACCATTCTTACGGGCTTCCTCGGTGCCGGGAAAACTACTTTTCTCAATCACCTTCTTGCGCGGGATGCAGGGCGGTGTTACGCCATCATCGAAAACGAGTTCGGCAAAGAAGGGATCGACAACGAGCTGGTGCTGCGCCCCGACGAGACGATCGTTCAGCTCGACAGCGGTTGCCTCTGTTGTACCCTCAACGACGACCTGTACGACCTGCTGAACGACCTGCACGAACGGCGGGATGAATTCGATGAAATTATCATCGAAGCAACGGGGCTGGCGGACCCGACAGGCATTGCCCAACCCTTTCTCTCGCATCCACTCATCAAAAAGCATTTTCCCCTGCAGGCCATCGTTTGCCTGGTGGATGCTGAGTTGGCCGAACAACAAATGCGCGAGACGGAGGAGGCCATTCGCCAAATCACCTTCAGTGATATTCTGGTCATTAACAAAACAGACTTGGTGGGGCCAGCGGAATTAGATCGTCTGGACGGTATGCTGCGCCGTACTAACCCGTTAGCCGCCATTTACCGGGGTAGGGAAGGAGCTTTCCCTGATATTGACCTGGAGGACGGCCCGGAACGGCTGGATGAGCTGTACCGTGAAGAATCGAAGCCAGTGCCCGCAGCGGAAGCTTCTGTGAGTTTCCCCGTGGACAAACCGAGCCAGCCCCATCCGCACCAGCACACGGGTGGGGTGGTCTCTCACGCTTTCACGCTGGACCGGCCCTTCGACGATCAGAAATTCTACCAGCAGTTTCTCGCGTACCTGACCTTTCAGTCTGCCGGGCTATACCGTATGAAGGGCTTGGTCTGGATCGCGGAGAAGGAGGAGCAGTTCATCGTTCAGTCGGTTGGTAAGCGGTTAGACTGGCAGCCCCACCGGCCATGGAAACCAGGGGAGACCCGGCGGTCCGTCATTGTATTTATCGGTAAGAACATCCAGCGTAAGGGCCTCGAACGCTTACTGGTTCGTTGCCTGAAACGCGCCGGGCGAGCGGTCACATAATCCCATCACAACCAAAATAAATTAAGCTGTGGAAATAACTCAAAAATCAAATTATTCCAACCTTCTGGGGGCTGCCGCGAGTGGTCTTTGCGCGGTCCACTGTGCGGTAACCCCTCTATTATTTGCCGCCAAGCCAATACTGGAGCACGCTGCCGGAGACCAGGGCCACGCCCACGGCAGTCCGCTTTGGGCGGCTTTCGACTATGTCTTTCTGGTGCTGAGCTTTGTTGCTGTTTGGTATTCGGTACGCAACACCAATCACCGTATTTTGAAGCGCGTATTGTGGATCAGTTGGTGCGTTTTTGCAACTGGTATTCTGTTCGAGGCTTTTCACCTACCCTACGGCCACTGGTTGATGTACGGCGGGTCGATTGTGTTGGTGGTGGCGCATTTGAAGAACTTTCAGCACTGCCGGGCCTGAAGCTTGGTATTTGTAGGCGGCCTTCCTTGGGTTTCAACATTAATGCAATAATGTTGCAATTAGTCGAAATCTGACCTATCTTCGCGTCTCAACCAAGCTAATAGCATATGACCGATCGCCTACCCGTCACCGTACTCAGTGGCTTTTTAGGAGCTGGTAAGACCACGCTGCTCAATCACGTTCTGGCCAATAAAGAAGGCCTCCGTGCCGCCGTAATCGTTAATGACATGGCTGAGGTTAACATCGATAGCCAGCTGGTGGAAGCTTCCGGCAGCTTGGTACAAGCCGAGGAAAGGCTCGTCGAGATGTCAAACGGTTGTATTTGTTGCACCCTGCGGGAGGACCTGATGGTGGAGGTGGAAAAACTGGCCCAAGAGGGCCGGTTTGATTATATCCTCATCGAGAGTACTGGCATCAGCGAACCGGTGCCCGTAGCGCAGACCTTTAGTTTTATTAGCGACGAAAGTGGTATTGACCTGAGCCGCTTCGCGTACATTGACACCATGGTTACCGTTGTGGATTCAGCCAATTTTCTGGCGGACTTCGGTAGCGCAGACAGCATCGTTGACCGGAAAATGACGGATGATCCTTTAGATCAGCGCCCGGTGGTGAACCTACTCACCGAGCAGGTTGAATTTGCCAACGTCGTTTTGCTCAATAAAACTGATCTTGTAACGGAGATGGAACTGGAAACCCTGCGCGGCCTCATCAAATCCCTTAACCCTACGGCTACCATTCTTACTACCCAGGAAAGCCAGGTTCCGTTGGGAACAATATTGAATACAGGCAGTTTTGACCTCGTCGAGGCCGAAAACTCTCCCGGCTGGCTCCGGGAACTGGAAGGGGAGCATACACCGGAGACGGAGACTTACGGTTTCAACTCTTACATTTTCCGGGCGACTACCCCTTTTCACCCCGAGCGCTTTCATAAATTCTTGCACCAGGAGTTTCCGGGTAATGTTTACCGCTCAAAGGGTATGTTTTGGCTGGCTTCCCGCCCGGCCGAAGCGCTTCTTTGGAGCCAGGCGGGTGGTTCGCTGCGCTACGAAAGTATCGGTACTTGGTGGGCTAGTAAAACACCTGAATATCTGGCGGAGCACCCGGTTTTTCAGTCACAACACGACCTGATTATGAAGGATTGGGATGAGGGCTGGGGGGACCGGAAGCAGGAATTGGTCTTCATCGGTCAGGGCGTAAACGGGCCGCGCATTGAGGCGGCGCTAAAACGTTGCCTGCTGCGCGACTGGGAGATCGATATGTACCATGAGGGGGAGGCTTTTGCGGACCCGTTTCCTGAATAAGTTGTTGATGATCGTAAAACTGTCTTAGTTGGAGTGGTAAGGCGTGAAAACAAGCTCTGACACATGATCAAAACAGAAAATTTCGACCGGATAGAGATTAACTCTGCCGATGAACTTCGCGGTTGTCCTGGCTTCAGTACCGCTTGCAAGCGGCATGCCTTAGGTATTTACGTTCACCTTGAGGCCCCGGCCGCAGCTCTTTAAACCTTTCATTGCACCTGCGGCCGCGCCCTGATTCCGAACCGTTTTAAGGCGCGGACGCAGGTGCAAAGATTGGTTAATTGGGAGGTATACAAAGAACGCCAATTTAATAACTGCGCCTGAATTGGGGCGGCTACTAAATCGGCGTTCGTAAGGCACTTTCAATAGACTAATCAGTGCCATTAAATCGGTGTTCCTTAGAATTGATAGTTAGCCGATAGGAGAAGATTCCGAGGAGCTCCAGGGCCCAAACGGGAGGGATTCAAACCACCCAGCCAGTAAGTTTCGTCGAACAGGTTGTTCACCTTCAACGTCAACTGCATGTTTGTAGCACTTGGCTTGTAGTACACCGCGGCTTCAAATACGGTGTAAGACGGTAGCAGTACTCTATCCGTGGAATAGGTAGGGTTGTACCAGGTGAAGCGCTCGTCTACGTACTGAGCGCCCAGGCCAAAACCGATTCCGTTTAAGAAGCTATTGTTGCTGAAATCATAGCGGCCCCAGAAATTAGCATTGTGCTGGGGGGCTCCTCCGAGCCTTTCCCCGATGAAAGACTCAATGGCGTCTTCTACAATTTCTGCATCGTTGAAGCCGTAAGAGAAGACCAGCTGGAGATCGGGCGTAACGTACCCGGATACATCCATTTCAAAGCCTCTGCTGCGCTGCTCACCCCGGGTAGACAGGTTGTCCAGGTCGTAGGTGTTTCCTAAGAGGATGTTTTTTTGGATGATGTCAAAAATGGCCAGGTTCGCAAACACCCTTCCGTTCATGAACTCAGCTTTGAGGCCTACTTCTTTGAGGCTGCTTTCGAGCGGATCGAAGCGAGCGGGTGATGCGGCCCAGAAGAAGCCTTCTGCGGTTGGTGACAGGGAGACCGTGTTGGTGTGCGGCTGGAAGCCCTCCAGGTAGGTAGCGTAAGCGCTGATGTTGGGAGTGACCTCGTAGGTTAGGCCCAGGCGGGGTACAAACGCACTGGTTTCGAATTCCTGCTCGTCCTTTTCGTAGTTGAAGATGTCGGTGAAGGTCTCGTACCGCAGGTTGAGCAGAGCGGAGAATTTACCGACCTTGAACTGGTTCTGAATGTAGAAACCGTTGGAGGTGTTCAGGTTGGCGGGGATGGAGAGGGTAGCCAGGTTGTAGTCCTGTGTATTCCGGGCACCGTTGAAGGGGTTCTCCAGGTCCAGGAAGGCGGCGGAGGGGAGCGGGATTGTTGTGCCGTTGAAGGTCGTCGTCAGGAAGTTGTCGGCGTTATCAGGGTTGAAGTTGGACTGGCCACCGCCGACCGTCTGGTACCGTCTGGCCCGGAGGAAACCGGCGCCGATCGTGCGTTCCCAGCGGGTAGCGTCGTAACCCAGCAGAATTTTATTGGTGACGTTGCCGCTTTCGATGTTATAATCGAGGTAAACGGTTACGTTGTCCGTTTCCCAAAACTGCTGCCGCTCGTCGTAGCGTAGGCGGACGGCAGTGGGAATGACGTTGCCTTCGATGTCCACGATCGAACCGCCCACGCGGTGCTCGGCGAGGTCTTCCTCCCAGGTTTGCTTCATGTACTGGGCGTTGAAGCCGAAGTTGTCGGTGAAGCGCTTGGTGAAGCTGGTCGTGAAGGTGATCTCTCTGGTTTTGTAGTGGTCGCTAGATGCGCCGACGTTCAGGGAGATTGGGGTGCTATTGATGTCGAAGTCGCCGTTGAAGGCACCGAAGATGGGCTGGCCGCGGTCCAGGTTACCGTCGTTGTCGCTGTAGATCATCTCCACGTTGAGGGCCGTTGACTCATTGGGCACGTAGCTAAACGAAGGCATGATGAGGATGGCGTTATTATTGACGACGTCGCGGAAGGATTTGGCCTGCTGGTAGGCCCCGTTCAGGCGATAGAGCAAAGTTTTCTCTTCGTTCAGCGGGCCGGTGAAATCTATGGTAGACCGGAGGGTAGAGAAACTTCCGGTGGTGAAGGACACCTCTCCTCGCTTCTCCCGTAAAGGTTTCTTGGTCACCATATTTACGGTACCACCGGGGTCTGCACTGGAGAAGGTAACCGAAGACGGGCCTTTGATAACTTCTACCCTTTCGAGGTGAGAAGTGATGGGTTGTAGGAAATAATACTGGCGGGTACGCAACCCGTTGACCACCTGGCCGTCATCCGCCTGCGTGATGCCCCGAATGTTGTAGTGATTGTAGATGCCCGTGGCGGCAACGTTGCTAACCGTCCGGACGGCATCGACCAAATGGAACGCTTGCCGATCACTGAGCAGCTCTTTGGTCACGGTAGAAACTGCCTGCGGAAGCTCCTTATTCAGCATTGCAACTTTAGAACCAGAGAAGGAATAGTCGCTGTTGTAGTCTTTTCTGCGCCGACCTACTACTTCTATCGACTGAAGTGTTTGATTTCCTTCGGTGAGGATGATTTGCCCTACGTCTGTATTGCTGCCGGAACTGATACGGACTTTTTTTGAAAACGATGCGTAGCCGATGAAGCTAACGTTGAGGTCATAGTCTCCAGCATCTGCTAAATTGAGCGAGAAGCTACCGTCGGCATCGCTGATGGTGCCTGATGCGTTACCCGTAACGCTGGTGGCTACCACCGTAGCTCCCGCAATAGGGCTGTCTTCAGCGGTCATGATGGTTCCGTTAAGCGCCTGTTGCGCCAGCGCTTGCCCGGCAAAAAGCAGGCAGCACAGCATGGAAAATAAAATTCTATTCATAATGAGTGGTTGCTATGTTGATTAAGTTGTTTCTTCGATGGGGCCCGTCAAGGCCTTTTACCTCAGGGCATGCTACGTCGCTAAAAAAACTACCCCTTGCAGGGTAGGCTGTTAAACCTGACGATGATCACCCATGACGGTTTTCTACCACCAAAACGCGAAGCGTTTTCTTCTGGATAGCCCCTCTCCGCTGAGCCTGGGGCGAGCACGAAGTACTGCGAAGCAAACCGTGTTGGAGAGGGATTGGGGTGAGGTGGCTACGGGAGGTCATCGTCAGGTTTAACAGCCTACCTTGCAG
>CAYWMW010000083.1:0-15103 GCA_964458975.1 uncultured Lewinella sp.
TGAGCTTCGCTGCTACTGCGTGGTCACCAGAATAACTTATTATTCCGCGACCCCTAAGGTTCAGGAATACCTGTTTTTTCAGCAGTGGTTTGCCAACGATGCCAAACTGAACGTCGTAGATATTAACATCCATTAAAACGGAGTCGGCCTCCATATCCCTTACCTTAATAATGATCTCGTTGAGGCGAGCCGGGCCGTCGGGCTTGAGTATAGTTCCTTGTTCAAATATTTGTCGTTCCTTAACGAATGATAACCTTAGCCTGTAGTACCCGGTCCTGCTCCGGTACGATTACGACGTAGATTCCAGGCGTTAGACCTGCGGTAGAAACCGCACGGCCGTTCAGGGGTGCTTCCTTAGCGAAGCGCCCGTCTGCGGAATAAAAGCGTGCGGTTAAGGCATCGCTGTCAGGGTCTAGCACGAAATTAATGCGCTCAGATGCCGGGTTCGGGAACAAGGCGAGCTTTTCCCGACGGAGGGTACTATTGGAAGTAAGGTTAAAATCTAAGGGCCATCCCATGTCCTCAAAAATGCCCAGGGTAACCGGGCCGGGGTCGTGCACGGCTTCTCCGGCGGAGAGGAAGGGCGTCATCAAGGCGTTCTCCGTACCTGCCCGGTAGCTGGACTCGTTGAGGTGGCTCACGCTGCTGCCCCGGTCAAAGTTTGCAGGGGAGAATATTGGAACTTCTTCACTTTCGTTTTCTTCATTAGCCCGTAGACCATCGAAGGTTAAATCGTTACTGGTCACGGCCATGAGCAAGGCTTCCGAAGGGCTGCTAAATACACCCTGATCGGCAAGAGGAACTCCGCCGGAGGCTTCCAGAAAAAGATCATAAACAATAAAGCGGTCGCCGAACCCGATCGCCAGCTGGTTTTCATTGATGGTGTCTACACTGGAGAGGAAACCAAGCCCGTGGCCCAGTTCGTGCAGCATTACGGTAACCAGGTCAATGTTCCTGCGGGGCGTGTTTCCATCGGTGCCAAAATACCAGTTTGCGGTGCTGTTAGCGTTCACGTTGATGTCAGCATCTCCCGTGGCGTTGAGGTCCCTGCCAGCGATGGCCTCGGCCAGGGCGACGGGGTACCAGGTGTTTGGGGTGCTGCCGGTAAAGTCCCGAAAAAGCGTTGCTGGCCCCGCACTGGCCAGCAGACGGTTATCGTCCCGGTCTTGCCAGTCAATGGCAACACGGACCGGCACGTCAGAGTCCAGGTAACTGCCCCAAATATCCGCAGCAAAGCGCATGGCTGCTTGGGCCTCGGCCGGAACATCGTCACTAAAAACCAGATCAAAACGGGTCTTGATCTCTACGCTTCCGTCCAGTATGGCTTGCGGAGCAGATAGGTAGACGTTGTCGGAGGTGTCCTGCATGGAACAGACGATGCTGTAGCCCGGCCATTCAGTTTGCGCACCTAAGCTGGAGAGGAAAAATGAACTAAAGAAAAGAAGTAGCAGACGTTGCATCAGGAAGGTTTTTTACAGAACTGGTACTAAAATACGACCTGCCGCAAGATTCAGTTGGCCCGATGCGAATAATGACGCAATACGGCAGAAGCGGAATACCGGATGCTTCAGGGCTTTGGGGGATGAAAAACGGACGCCCTTCTAAAGGAAGAGCGTCCGCAAACGAAGAAAAGTAAAGCTGTAGCGCCTACTTCTCCTCCAGGATCTTAGCCGTTTCGCTGTAGTCCTGTCCGTCTTTTTTAGCGAGTTCGATGGCGGCTTTGGCGGTTTGCTTGGCCATTTTCTTGTCGCCGGTCTTATTGTAGAGCCACGCGAGGGTGTCCATATTGGCGTAGCCGGGCTCCATCTCTACGGACTTTTTTGCCCAGGCCAGGGCTTGCTTGAGTTGGCCCATGTCTTCGCTGGCTTCGAAGATCGTCCAGGCAACGGAGTTGAGTTCCATCGCGCTGTCGCTGCCGTAGGAGGCGTAGTACTTTACCGCAGCGGGTACGTAAGCGTCGTTGTCGCGCATCTGTTCTGCGCGGAGCATGGTGTAATGATCGATCAGGCGGGTAGCCATCGGGCCACCGAACTCCTTGTAGGTCTTGGAGATGTCGGCAACTTCAGGGAGTTTACGCTCTCCGCTGCTCTTCATGTAGTGGCCGATGATGGCTTGCTGCATGGTCATCACGAAGCTGCTGGCACCGGCGGTTTCCATTGCCTTGTCGGAGTTGGCGAGGAGGTAGTTCATACGCTTACCGCCGAGCTCTCCGGGGTTGGCGATGAGGAGCTCCATGGTCTCGGGGGAAGACCAGTCTTTTTGCATGTCCAGGTATTCGCCGGATACTTTACCTGCTTTTTCCTGCTCGTATACTTCGGTCAGTACCTTGCTGTATTCGGCCAGAAATTCGGCACTGCGGTCTCCGCCGTCGTAGCGTTTGTTCATGACACCGAGGCTGCTGTCTCCCGAGGCGGCGTCGGCGAGGGCGAGGAACTCTTCCTGCGGGATGTAACCGATGCCTTTGTGTACGATGTCGCCGTTGCCGTCAACAAAGAGGTAGGTGGGGTAGGCCATTACGCTGTAGCGTTGAGCGAGCCCGGGGCCTTCGCCCTTTTCCATGTCGAACTTGGCGTTGATGAAACGTTCGTTGTAGACTTCGCCGACTTTTGTATCGGGAAATACCTTGGCGGCCATCATTTTACAGGGGCCACACCAGGTGGTGTAGGCGTCGATGAAAATGACTTTATTTTCTTTTTTTGCCATGGCGAGTAGCTCGTCGAAAGGTTTTTCAACGAAAGCCATGCCAGCGGTTGCTTCACCTTTTTCGGCCATCATTGGCTTGTCTTGAGCGAAAAGGCTCAGCGAAAAGCAGCAGAGCGTAAGGAGGAGGAGGTTCTTCATAATTAACCGGTTGTGTTGGTTTGGTGCGCCGAATTTACGGTTTTCTCAGCTGCTCTAACAAAACGAAGCCGACTTTATGAATGTTTTACGACACTTGTAGTTTGTTTTGGGCGCGGCCGCAGGTGCAATGAAAGGTAAGGGCGGAGGATGGGCGCATGGGTTCTGATCTAGCCTTTACAGTGCAGTGTAAGTTAAGTTCCACTACTTATCTCCGTACGGGCAAGGCTCGCCCCGACCCTACGCTAGAAAACTTATTTTACCGTTCCTAAGATGAGTATGCTCAAAGAACGCTTTGGGGACCCAGCCCAGAGGCTAAATCGTGCGCAGCCTCATCGTCTCCCCTCCAAATACTCCCCAAACTTATCCATAACGATGGCGTGCATTCTCGCCTGGGTCTGCGTATAAACATACCACGGCAGCGAAGGCGCGAACTCGTGGATGGCGGAAATGACGTAGTCTTCGTTGAGTACCCTGCGGAATTCCAGCCAGCCGTAATCCTTGCGTTTCACCAGCTTACCGCCGTTGATGTAGAAGAGTTGCCGGTTATCGTCGCTGCGGTCGGGGATGAACTCCAGTTGTAGCAGACCGACGCCCAGCATACTGAAAACGGAGACGTTGTCTTCGCTGGTTACGTTGATGAGGGTACGGAAGTAAACGGGCAGCCATTTTTGGTAGATGCGCGCCACGTAGGTCGCCGTATGCTTATTAGGGTTGGGCAGGCGTTGGACGCTGCGGACGGTGTTTTTTACCAGTTTAACCGCAGGTTCCCGCTTCGGTAGGGGAGAGAGCAGATCTTTGCCAAACAGCGCTCTGCGGGCGGCGGTCTGGAAATCTGTGCGGTTGGGGAAGGCTTCCAGTAATTCGTTGGGCTGGCAGACCAGGTCGTGTTTCAGGCTCTCGATCAGGGGGGAGACGAGGGCCTGGCTGGTATCGGTAAACAGGGCTACCCACATTTTTGATAGCCCGGGGCTGAAGTATTTGACCGGCCGTACAATCCGGTTTTTACCCAGTAATTCGGAAACCGTTTTGATCATCGACATATAGTTCGTCGGCTGCGGGCCGCCAATGTCAAAATGGCGGCCGAAGAAGGCTTCCCGCCCCAGGCTGTACTTCATCATCTTCAGCGCATCGTCCAGCGCTACCGGCTGGGTGGCAGATTGGCACCAGGAAGGGCAAATTAAGGCCGGCAGCCGCTCCACCAACTTGCGAATCATCGTGAAGGAAGAGCCCTCCGCCCCAACGATGATGCCCGCCCGCAGGGTAGTAACGGGTACGCCAGCTTCGCCCAGCGTTTGCTCTACCTCCCAGCGGCTGCGCAGGTGGCGGCTGAGTTGGCTGGGGGAGTCGTAGTCGGGCAAAAGGCCTCCCATAAAAAGGATTTGCTTGAGCCCGTTTACTTTGGCCGCCCGCCCGAAGTTATCCGCTAAGAGTAAGTCCGTATCCTCAAAATCTCCCTGGTGGAGGCGGGTACTCGGTTGCATGGAGTGCACGAGGTAGATGGCGTAATCTGCCCCGGAGAGGGCCGCTTCGGTACTCGTGAGGGAGTAGAGCTCTACCTGCCGCCACTCGGCTTTGTCGTAGCCTTCTTCGGGCAACATTCGCCCCCGGCTGAGGGCAATGATGTTGAACTCCTGATGGAAGCGATCTATGAACCAACGGCCGATAAAACCAGTGGCTCCGGCAATGACTACGGTAGGGCGGGGCATACTGTTAGAAGATATGTTTGGGTGTATTTGTTCAGTCTGGCTCACCCGCCGAGCCTGCCTTAAGGCCTGGTTCATCGGCCGAGCGGTCAAGTACCTATGCCTTTCAACCGTTCCTGGCATCCTGCGTCCGCGCCTCAAAATGCTCGTTCGGTAAGGCATTAAATTTATTTGAGACCGTTCGTGACCGTAATCCCTTAGGTTCGTCCAATTGAAAATAGCTACCTTAGCGGCGTGTTAAGAATAGTGCTTCGGCACCCTGTTGTTTTATAATCCCGAATCGATGAACATACCAATCTCACTTTGGCGCACGCCGGGGGTAGTATTCCTTGTGCTGATGCTGCTACCACTCGCTGGCCAAAACGCTGAATTTTTTGTTGAAGACCTAACCGCAGAAACGGGTGGGCAAATTTCTGTGAACGTGCGTGCCAACGGCATGTCTACCCTGGTCGGCATTCAGTTTTCCGTGAGTTGGGATACAGAACTGCTGGAGTTTGCGGGCGTCAGTAATATTTTATTTGACGCCGAGGAGAGCGGCCACTTCAATACCACACAGGTAGCTGAGGGCCGCATCGGTTACCTGGAAGTAGACGATGCACTCAACGGTTTTGACGTTGGAGACAGCATCATCCTTTTCTCTCTTGATTTTATGCCACGGACGAGTAATTCTGACGTTACCAACATTTCTTTCGTGGAAATGCCGCTGAAATTTAGTGGGATGGACGTGATGAATAACCGAATCGATACCATTACGACCGACGGCGTCATCAGGCTGGAAGGCACCAGCTCCGTAAGCGCTTTTGCCGAAGACCCCCGCTTTGCCGTTGCGCCCAACCCCTTTACGCGTTTTGTACGGGTAAAGACAAAATTAAACTACGGCGGCCCGGCTACCCTGGAGGTGCTGGACCTTTCCGGCCGGTTACTGAACAGCCGCAAGCTTCACCTCTCGGCCGGTAACGACGAGACGGAGCTGAAGGCAGAAGACTTCCCCGGCCAGGGTGCCTACATCATTCGCCTGGTCACTGACCGCGAGCAACTACACCGTAAAGTCATACTACATACCCCTGACTAAACCACATACCCAGTCTTAGTCTCTTCGCCGGCGAAACCGGCCTGTTTTATTTTCAATCCCGAAACTGATAATTTAAATGAGAAATTTCTACACCCTGCTGTTGAGTGGGCTGCTCCTTTGCCTTACGGCCAGCCTGAACGGACAAACCCTCGGCATCGGACTTACTGACGTTGACGGTGAAGTAGACGAAACTGTTTGCGTGGATCTGGTAGGCACCAACTTCTCCGGAATCTCCGGTATGCAGTTCAGCATCACCTTCGATACTCAAATACTGGAGTTCGTCTCCGCCTCCGGGAACATTAACGGGAACAACGTTTCGATGATCAACCGGGAAAACGCGCCCAACGTAGTGCGGGTAGTTTATGCTCCCTTCAGCTCTACGGGCTATACGGACCCCGGACCTTTTGTGATTGGTCAGGTTTGTTTCCGTATCCTACAGGAGGTAGAAACTGATGTGGTGATCGGGAGTAGCCCGACGCCCCTGGAGTTTACCGATGATATGGGGAACATCTTTGAAGACGAAAACGACGTAAACATAACCAACGGAACCATCAACTCAGGAGTGGTTAGTACGGCTAACTGCTCGGACGGTATCATGAATGGCAACGAAACGGGTATAGATTGTGGCGGCCCGGATTGCCCGGCGTGTGTTACCGATGATAGAATTGGTGTCCGGCTTACGGACGCGCAAGGCAACGTCGGGGAAACCGTCTGTATTAATCTCGTGGGAACCAACTTCGTCGGAATCTCCGGTATGCAGTTCAGTATCACCTTCGACGAAGCGGTACTGGAGTTCGTTTCCGCAATGGGAAACATCAATGGCAACAATGTATCGATGATCAACCAGGCCAATGCGCCTGGATTGGTTCGGGTAGTTTATGCACCCTTCAGTTCTATGGGATATACCGACGCGGGGCCTTTTGTGATTGGTCAGCTGTGCTTCCGTATTCTTCAGAGCGGAGAAACCGAAGTCGAGATCGGTAGCAGCCCTACGCCCCTGGAATTTACGGATGAGATGGGGAACATCATTGAAGATGAGAACGACGTGAACATCACGGACGGAACGATCAACTCCGGTAACGCAGGGAGTGCTACCTGTTCCGACGGCATCATGAACGGCAACGAAACGGATATTGATTGCGGTGGCCCGGACTGTGCGCCCTGTATGACCACCCCGACCTGCTCGGACGGCATCATGAACGGTAATGAAACGGGCGTTGACTGCGGTGGCCCGGACTGTGCGGCCTGCCCAACTTCGGAAACCTGTGGCGCTGGCTCCAGCAACTTCAACCTTTGCGTAGGGGACGCTTGTAACATCCCGGCTAATGGCAACTTCTGCCTTGACCTCACGGTGAGTAACTTCAACAATATCACGGGCCTTCAGTACATCATTACGTACCCGGCGGCTAATCTGGACTTTGTTAGCTTCACCTCTCCCGCACTCGGCCCTCCGCTGCAGCTCAATGAATTTGCGGACGGCAACCTGCGCGCTATTTATGTAGACAGCGACCAGAGCGGGGAAACCCTTGACGACGGTACCGTTATTATGACGATCTGCTTCACGAACGAAACGGCGGGGACGACCAACGTCGATTTCGCCTCCGTTCAGGTAGGAGACGTTAATGGTATGGTTCCCGGGGCGATCGGCAATGCTGGCTCCGTCAACGGCGCGGGCTGTGGGGGCACTATGGCAAGCTGTTCGGACGGCATCCAAAACGGCAACGAAACCGGCGTTGATTGTGGCGGCCCCGATTGCGCGGCTTGCCCAACGGCAACGTGTTCGGACGGCATCCAAAACGGTAACGAAACCGGCGTTGACTGCGGCGGCCCAGACTGCGCCCCCTGTATGGCCGAAACCTGTGGTGCTGGCTCCAGCAACTTCAACCTTTGTGTGGGTGATGCTTGTAACATCCCGGTTAACGGCAACTTCTGCCTTGACCTCACGGTGAGCAACTTCACCAACATTACCGGCTTACAGTTCCGGCTGGAATACCCGGCGGCGAACCTGAACTTCACCAGTTTTAGTTCACCTTCCGCCCTTGGCCAGGCCCTTCAGTTCAACGAAAACGCCGACGGAGACCTCCGGGCTATTTATGTGGATGCTGACCAAAGTGGGGAATCCCTCGACGACAATACTGTCATCGCCAACATCTGCTTCACGAACGAAACGGCGAGCGCTACGGTAATTGATGTAGCCTCCCTTCAGGTGGGCAACACCGCAGGTATGGTGGTTGGCCCCATCGGTAACGACGGCTCCGTAAACGGCGCGGGCTGTGGCGTTATGGAAACCTGTAACGATGGCATCCAGAACAACGGAGAAACCGGTGTTGACTGCGGCGGGCCAAACTGCGCCGCCTGCCCCACCATGACAGAATGTGGCGAAGGCACAACGGACGTAGAAGTATGTATAGGAAGTGTTTGCGGGGACGCAGGTGCAGTGGTTTGCGTACCAGTAATGGTCGGTAATTTCGACAACCTTGGCGGCTTACAGTTTTCATTGGAATACGCGGCTGGCAACCTTAACTACAGCAGCTTTACTGCGCACCCGAGCTTGCAGAACGGTACTACCGCTGGCAGCTCGTCCGACGGGGTGGTAACCCTGGTCTGGAACGACCCTAACCTCGCCGGCGTTAGTCTGGACCCCACCGATCTGGCCTTCGAGCTCTGCTTCGAGGTTGAAAACACAATGACTACCCCCCTGACCTTCCGGGATCCCGGTAATACGTTGCGCGTGTTCAATACCGTTGGCGGTCGCCTTCCCGCAAGTGGAAGCCCCGGCGCGGTAAACCAAAACTGTGGCACGATGCCCACCTGCTCCGACGGTATCATGAACGGCAACGAAACCGGCGTTGACTGCGGCGGCCCAGACTGTGCCCCCTGCGGGGGCGGCATGACCGGAGGAGACTGCGGGATGGACACCGATGCGTTCTCCATCTGTATCGGCGATGCTTGTAATGTGCCCCTCAACGGCCAGGCTTGCGTAGACATCTTTGCGGGCAACTTTACGGACATTATAGGCTTCCAAATGAACGTCCTTTACCCCGGAGCGAACCTGGAATTTCAGAGCTTTACGTCAACCATCCTCGGGTCTGAACTCCAGGGGAATAACGTCTCCGACGGGGAATTCCGGCTGGTTTTCTTTAATGCAGACCTTGGCGGCGTGTCGGTTGCAGACGGTGCTTCTATCGGTACCATCTGTTTCACCAACGAAACCGCCGGGACAACAATACTCGACGCAGACAACCTCCGTGGGAGCAACACCAGCGGTATGTTTACGGTGCCCGCACCAATTGCTAACGATGGAATGGTTAACGGCTGTAGTGCTGAACCTAGTTGCTCCAACGGTATTAGGGATGGTAATGAGGTGGGTATCGACTGTGGGGGTGATTGCCCCAATGTATGTCCTACGTGTGATGATGGCATAATGAACGGTGATGAAACCGGCGTCGACTGTGGAGGAAGCTGCCCTAGTATCTGCCCGACGGGTACTACGCCTACCTTCAGCGTCGGAAACGGTATGGCGGCTGTAGGTGAAGAAGTTTGCATCGACGTGAGGGTAGCAGACTTCACCAACCTGGCCAATGTCGCGATGACACTGAACTACGATGCTTCCGCACTACAGCTGGTTTCCGTTACCGGAAACCCAGGGTTGCCATCATTAGGCGCTTCCAGCTTTAACACGAATACTGACGGGCGGGTAGTGGTGAACTATACACCTCCAAGCCCGCAGACGCTGACCAACGGCCAGGCCTTCTTTACCGTCTGCTTTACCCTGCTGAACGGTGATCCGACCAATGTGAACCTCACGAACATTTCTGTAACCGACGCCGGAGGTAATACCTTAATGACGAACACCAACAGCGGAACGGTCATGGGAACGGTGTCCTTTGATAACCTCACTTTGGTGGCCGGAAGCAATTCAGGTGCCCAGGGCACTGAAGTGTGCGTTGATATAACAACATTTAACCTCGAAAACCTGGCGAGTTTACAGTTTGCCATTAGCTACAACCCGGAAATACTAGAGTTCGTTAGTGGCATGGGAACTGGCGAATTACCTGGCCTGCAAATTGCTAACCCTAGCTCGGGAATATTACGGGCGGTATGGTTTGACCCCAACGTCGGGTCTAACGCTGTAGACGACGGAAACAGCATCGCACGCGTCTGCTTCAACGTACTTCAGGAATGTGAAACATCAATTGATATTACCGATGACCTGCCCTCCTTCCGTATCCGTGCCGCAGGGCCGGATAACGTAGCGGTCAGCCCCATCGACCGGGTGAGCGGGACTGTCAACGCCGGAGCAACGGATTGTGACGGTGTTGGTCCGGCTCCTAACCTCGTCCTTCAGCTCGGCTCGGCTTCTGGCCTTACGGGCACCGAGGTGTGTATTAACCTGCCAGCAACGAACTTCATCAACCTGACCAGCCTTAGCTTCTCACTTAACTATGACCCGACGAAGGTCACGTTTGAGCGGGCAACGAACTTTGGCCTGGGAAGCATAAGCGCGGCCAACGTTACCAGCCCTGGTGCGGGAACGGTTGTCTTCAACTGGACCTCACCCTCAAGCTCAGGGGAAAGCATTGCCGACGGTAACTCCGTTGCCTCCTTCTGCTTTACGGTAGACCGGCTTTCGGTCACCCCCGTCAACTTTTCCAATAATCCTACCGCCATCCTTGCCCGCAACGGCAACAACCAGGCGGTCGGTGTAGTACCCTCCGGCGGTGCCATCAACCCTGATGCACCGACTACGGACGGGCTCACCTTCCAGATCGGCTCGGTTCAGGCGGCTATTGGAGATGAGATTTGCTTACCGATCATCGCTTTTGAGGCAATTGATATTGTCTCCTTCCAGTACACGATCAATTATGACCCTACGAAGTTGGAGTACATCGGTACGGGGCCAGATTATGCCTTCCCCGGCTTTACTAATGGTTCCGTTGTTAACTCCCCAGCAGGGGTCCTTCGGGTTGCGTGGGCGGATAACCTGGCTAACGGAACTACTATTCCTGATGGCTCGGCGGTCTACACCATCTGTTTCCGGGTGCTGTCTACGGACTTAACCTTGGTGACGTTTGGCAATGCCCCGACAGCCATAGAATTTGAAAACGAGGATGACATCATTGATGATTTTACCCTCCTCAACGGCCAGGTAAACGGTTCTACCGCACCGGTCATCGTAAGTTCTTCCTTAAGGAATCCTATTTGCGCCGGAGGCTCCGATGGTTCCATCTCCCTGAACGTAAGCGGTGGCCCCGGGCTGGAGTACCAGTGGTCTCCCAACGTATCGAACTCAGAAACGGCCCTCGGTATTCCTGCAGGAACCTACTCCGTTACGATTACGAACGGTGATGCGACTACGGAAGATTCGTTTACCCTGACGGACCCCGGCCCCTTTGCCATTGAAGTGGCCAGCGTCAGTGGCGTGAGTTGCTCCGGTGAACAAGACGGACAGATCACCATCGCTACCATCGGCAACAACGGGCCCTTCACCTTCGACTGGAGCGGAAGCTTGCAGGATGGTCAGGGCGTAAACCAGCAGACCAACCTCGACGGGGACTCCTACTCCGTCACCGTAACCGACCGCAACGGCTGTGCGCGCATCCTGAACAACATCATGGTGGCCGAACCGACGCCACTGAACATTGCTGGCTCTCCGTTCAAAATTACGCGCGATGCGCCCGGAGGTGTTACCATTGAAGTCTCCGGTGGAAGGGCTCCTTTCACCTACGCATGGACCGGACCGAACGGGTACACCTCCAATGCGGAAGACATTGACGATGTAACGGAGCCAGGAACCTACTGCCTCACCGTTACCGACAATAACAACTGTACGGACGAGCAGTGCTTCGGTATTATCCGTGATATCGACATTACTTCTACGACCATCGATCAGGGTTGCCCCGGTGAAGACAACGGCGCCATTGACATTACCGTCATTGGCGGAAACGGCAATTACGACTACGTCTGGAGCTCCGGAGGAACCACGATTTCAAACGATCAGGACCTGGAGAACCTGGCCCCCGGAGATTATCAGGTAATGATCACCAGCGGTGAATGCCAAATTACGCAGACCATTACCGTTGAAGCACCGGAGCCCATCCTCTTACCCGGAGCGGTAACGCCAGCTACTTCTGGTAATAATGGTACAATTACTTTGACGCCTTCAGGTGGTAACCCGCCACTCAGTTTTGCCTGGGACGACGGCCCAACCACCCAGAACCGGACCAACCTTACTTCCGGTGAATACTGTGTAACCGCTACCGACGAGAGCAACTGCTCGGTCTCCATGTGCTACACCGTTGCCGCTGCGGCGGCCAGCATTCTGAGCGTAAGCACTACGCCTACCTCTTGCCCGGATTCTGACGACGGTAGGGTAGTGATACTCATCAATGGCGGAGTGGCTCCTTTCCAGATAAGAATTGACCCTGGAACCTCCGCTACTTCTGCGGATTCGGACATCAGCCTGAGCCTTGCCAGTGGGACCTACGCCATCTTCATCACTGACGCACAGGGCTCCATGCTTGATACGATGGTGACGATAACTTCGCCTCAAGCGATTACAGCCACAACGACCATTACCTCGGATACGGAAGCCGCTGGTTGTTCGGGCATGATCAGCCTGGATATTGCCGGAGGAACCGGACCCTACACAGTAGCCTGGAGTGATGGAGAGACGGGTATGACCCGCAGCCTACTCTGCGCCGGAGATTACACCCCGACCATTACGGATGACAACGGCTGTACGGTCGAACCCGGCATGGTTACCGTAGGCCGGATCGATGAAGAACTGGTCGGCATCACCGAAGTAGCCTGTGCGGACGGTACCGAAGGCGGCATCGACGTAACGATCACCGGAGGAGCAATGCCGTATACCTATGCCTGGACCCGCGTTGGCGCCCCCAATGTCTTATCCACCAACGAAGACCTTTTAGCCTCCGATGTAACCGGCGGTGTAACCACAGGAGACTACACCCTAACCGTTATGGACGCAACCGGGGCCAGCCTCATGGTGAACTACACGGTTGGTATTTCTGCTGGCTTTAGTGTAAACACAGCCGTTACTTCCAACTACAACGGCTTCGGCGTAAGCTGCGCCGGAAGTGCTGACGGCCGAATTGAAATCGTCATCAGCGGGCAAGGAGACTTCATGTACGAATTCCTCCTGAACGGCGCAATGGTGGGTATGGACAGCATCCTCACGAACGCAGCGGCTGGCACCTACACCGTTACGGTCATTGATGCGGGTGGCTGTGAAATCAGCAATACCGTAGAAGTAACCGCACCACCAGCTCTGGTGATAAGTGAGACCATAGACGGCATCAGCTGTGGAAACACTAATGATGGAAGCATCTTCGTAGTAACTACCGGAGGAGTTGGAAACTACAGCTACCAGTGGTCTACCGGAGCGATGACTTCCCGCGTCTCCGGCCTCGGCACGGGTACTTACGACGTGACCGTCACCGACGGAAACAACTGTGTCAACACGGCTTCTTACTCCCTGAACGCACCGGAAGACCTGGCGATCACCTTCGAGGCCATCGACGCAACCGATGGTTGTAACGGTAGCATCCGGGTCATCCCACTCGGTGGCAGCGGAAACTACCGCTTCTCCTTCCCGCAACTTCCAAGTCAGGGCAATGACCCCTTCGCCGAAGGCCTCTGCCCCGGCGTTTACGAGATTCAGGTGACGGACGATAACGGCTGCCAAACCGTAACCATGACCGCCGAAGTACTGGACCGCCGTTTCCCCTGCCTCAGCGCACGCGACGTTATTACACCCAACGGCGATGGCCTCAACGAAGCCTTCGTGATTACCTGCTCCGACGGAGACGAAGCCATTAACAACAGCCTCCAGATCTTCAACCGCTGGGGCCAATTGGTCTACCGTGTAGCAGACTACGATTGCAGTGATGACGACCGTGGCCTGAACTGTTTTGAGGGCCGTACTAACGACGGCACCATCCTCCCCGACGGCGCTTACTACTACATCTTCGAGTTCCGAAACCCACTCGGCGAAGAGATGCAGCAGCGAGGTTCACTCACCATCCTGCGCGATTAATTCCTCTTTTTTACTTCCCGGAACCAGCGGCCTGCGCTGGTTCCGGGAAGTCTTTTTACCATCCCTCCCAAAAACGCAAATTTAGCTTCCGATGAAAAAAATGCTACCCACCCTGGTTTTATTCCTGGTAGCCCTTGGCCAACTTTCGGCCCAGGACGAAGCCGTCTTTAACCATTACGTTCAGAACCCGATTATTCTCAACCCCGCTGCGGCGGGCTTTCTGGACGAGTACACCGTGCAGGTCAACGCCCGGGCTGCATGGTCTGGATTTGAAGACTCCCCTAAAACCGTGGCCGCCCGGCTCAACGGCCCGATCGGTTCTAACTTTGGCATCGGTGCCGGAATATTTTCAGAATCCGCAGCTGGCATCCAGCGGCTGAAGGGGCAGATCGATGTCGCCTTCCGCTTTGGCTTCGGCAAAGAGGTGAAGGGCGTACAGGCCTTCCAGGCAGCTTTTGGCTTTTTTACCGAATTTCAACGCTTGACGCTCGATGCCGATATCATCAACAACCCCCGTTACGAACCGGGAGACCAAACAATTGCAGAGTACCTCGAAGGGAGAAATATTTTTGATGCAGGCATCGGGGTTTACGGCAGCTACCTGGAGAATACCTTTGGTGGGGTTACGATTAATAACCTGGTGGCCAACCGACTGAACGATATTTCTGGTGCTACTACCGATGAGGGATTCAACTTCACGTTCCTTCTCGGCCATCGCTTCCAGATCGAAGACCTCAACGTGAACCTGACCCCCAGCGTGATGATGCGCGACGTACAGGATGCACCGTTTATGATGGACTTCAACATCCAGGCAGGTTTCCTCGACGACCAGTTCATCGCAGGGCTTTCTTACCGAAACCTCGGAGGATTGGGCATGTTGTTGGGCACTAAAATCAACGGCCTTCAGCTGTACTATTCCTACGACCTTGGCTTCAGCGAGTTCCAGAGTTACAACAACGGTAGCCACGAATTTACGGTGGGCTACTCCCTCAGCCGCAAGTCTATTCAGGATGGCCGGAAGAAGAAAGCAATACAGGACAACCGGCGGTAAATTGCAGATTTGTCTTTAAGTACTTATCTTTGGTCTCGCGCTCACGCAACACTGCATGAGCGCGAGTCTAAGTTTTGAGCTATCCCGTGCCGCTTCCTCTACGGCACACCGCTATCTACCTACAAGTGAATATTGATCTCCTTCCACGTCTTTTCGTGGAGGATATCCTCGTTGGCACATCGCTTACGGGCAAGAGCTTAAATCGGTTTTTGGGATAGCCTCTCTTCCGCGATTCGGGGGAGGGGTTTTTTCTTTACGCCGCTCTTTGGGGCTGTGGAGATTCGATGGTAAATTATGGGCGCGCGCGCGCAGGTGCAGGGAAAGGTTGAAGTGCTCGTTCGTCCTGTTTTAATGATGGGGGATTTGCTCCGGCAACC
>CAYWMW010000084.1:0-3266 GCA_964458975.1 uncultured Lewinella sp.
TAAACTATGCCTGCACCTGCGGCCCCGCCCTAAAGCCCCGCAAGCGTCTCAAACAACTCCCCTTCATCAATCAGCGCGCCCTCCTCCATGATTCGGAAAACATCCTGATCACGCCCGATGGGGAGGTAAGCACGCTCGGCAGAATATATTTTGGGGGTTACGTTCTCCTCCTTTAAGCGGGCGAACATTTCATTAGGTGGCAGGTTGGTCTTGGTAAAGTCGATGCTCGTTTCACCGTCCAGCAAAACGCCGCGCATGTAGATTTTATCGGCGTCCGTTTTGTAGGTCCGCAGATCGTTCGGGCGGCGATGAACGAGGTATTTCACCTTTTTGATCACTCCGGCGTAGACGATCTGGGAAAACTGGAGGATGAACCCATCCGCCCGCCCCGGCTCTTTTTCCTTCATCTCCTGCCAGCTGTCAGCCGCAATACCGTTGACAGCCAGGAACTTAACAAACTGATCTTTCACCTCTTCTAGTTCGTCGCGGCGCAGGCGACGGAATTTTGTTTCTTTCATGTTTTTCCAAACGTCAGCTATCCTGTGTAGTTTTGCACTTCTATAAGATTCACTCTACAGAAATTATCACCCAGCGATATGTTCCTATTCGATATGCCTGATTTTGCCAGTGGCGCGGTATGGCTTTCCCTGCTCACCCTTACCTTTCTTGAAATTGTACTGGGCATCGACAACATCATCTTCATTTCCATCGCTTCCGGGAAACTGAAGTCTGAAGAAGACCGTAAAAAAGCGACCAACGTCGGTTTGATCCTGGCGATGGTGCTCCGCATCCTCCTTCTTTTCGGGGTATCCTTCCTCGTTGCCATGAACGATTCCTTCTACGACTTCGACCTCGGCTGGATCAAGGGCGGCCTGAGCGGGCAAGCCATCATCCTCGTCATCGGAGGTGTTTTCCTTCTTTACAAGGCAACCTCCGAAATCCACCATAAACTAGAAGGCGACGAAGTTACTGAGGGCGATCCCGGGGTTGGTAAGTCCGTAGGCGCTTCCCTCCAGTCGGTCATCATCCAAATCACCATCATCAACCTCGTGTTCTCCGTAGACTCGATCCTGACGGCCATCGGCATGACCAACGGCCTGGAAGGCGCACTGCTGATCATGATCATCGCCGTAGTCGTCTCCGTCGCCATCATGATGGCCTTCGCCGTGCCCGTCGGTAACTTCGTGAACCGCAACCCCACCATCCAGATGCTCGGCCTGGCCTTCCTCATCCTGATCGGCTTCATGCTGATCGTTGAGGGCGCTCACCTTGCGCACTTTGAGATTTTCGACTCAGAAGTCGGTACCGTACCAAAGGGCTACCTCTACTTCGCCATCGCCTTCTCCCTGCTGGTCGAGTTCCTGAACATGAAAATTCGCCCTGGCAGCAAGGAAAAGCAGGTGAAGCTGAATACTTACGCAGAGAATGCGGCGGCACCTACTACGGATAAGTAACAAGCTCATTGCTTATACTTTAAACAAAGTCCGGCGTAATGCGTATTTTTGTCATCAATGCAGTAGTAATATTCACTGCCTCCTCTAATAATAAAAACAACCAAGCATGAAGTTCTTCATCGATACCGCCAACCTCAACGACATTGCCGAAGCCGAATCCCTCGGTATTCTCGACGGTGTGACCACCAACCCCAGCCTGATGGCCAAGGAAAAAATCAGTGGCACCAAAGCCGTCATGGCGCACTACAAAAAAATCTGTGACATCACCAGCGGAGACGTGAGCGCAGAAGTAATCAGCACCGATTTCGAGGGCATGAAGAAAGAAGCCCAGGAACTGGTGAAGATTGCCGACAACATCGTCATCAAGATTCCCATGATCCGCGAAGGTGTGAAGGCACTCGCGTGGTGTACCGCCCAGGGCATCCGGACCAACTGTACCCTCGTGTTCAGCCCCGGCCAGGCCATCCTTGCCGCTAAGGCTGGTGCCACCTACGTAAGCCCCTTCGTAGGCCGCATTGACGACATCGGCTGGGACGGCATGCAGCTGATCGAAGAGATCGCTGAGATCTACGAAATCCAGGAGTACGAAACCGAAATCCTCGCCGCCTCCATCCGTAACGGTAAGCACATCATCGATGCCGCCCGCGCCGGTGCCGACATCGTCACCTGCGGCCTCAGCGCTTTCGAGAGCCTGCTGAAGCACCCACTTACAGACATCGGCCTGGAGAAATTCCTCGCTGACCACGCTAAGGCAGCCGGGAAATAGTAGTATAGTTCGGTAGTAGTGTAGTACAATAGTACGCTGCCGCACAAGACATAGCCCTCATCTCTACTTCATGAGGTGGGGGCTTTGTACTTTCTCACCATTCTACTTAATGCCCGCATCGTTGCCGAAGCTCCGTTTTACCAAAAAAGTATTACCTTCAGCCAGGACGGATCGATTAATTCTGGTGACGAACTTGAGATACTAAAGGAGGCGATGCTTTTACTGTAGTTTAAAAAATTACCTTCTTTTCGTGAAACCCTGTGACCAGAAATAAATAAATGCGTCAAATCAGTGAGTCTGGCGCGTTGTCAGGCTTTTCATCAAAAAAACTAAATCATTATGTTAGACTCTATTATGGACGCCGTTAAAGGCCAGGTTGTTTCCGCTATTGCCGAAAAAACAGGCCTTGCTGCTGGCCAGGCCGAACAAGCCCTTCCCATCGCACAAGAATCCATCACCGAAGGCATCATGGGTGCTGTTTCCGGTGGCAACGTAGACGGCATCCTCGGAATGCTGACCAGTGCCGTAAGCGGTGGTGGTGATGCTGGCGGCGGCCTTGTCCAGAACATGGTTTACAAAGGTATCGCTGGTAACTTCATCAGCAACATCACCAGCAAGCTTGGTGTCTCCGAAGGCATTGCGGGCACCCTTTCCAGCGTTGCCCTCCCAATGATCATGAACAAAATCGGTGGTGCTACCCAGGCTGCCGGTGATACCGACGGTATCGATTCGGACTCTATGATGAGTGCCCTCGGCCTTGATGCAGGCAGTCTCCTCGGCGGCCTTGCTGGCGGTGGCGCTGCTGGCGACATGCTCGGCAAAGCAGCCGATATGCTCGGCAAGGGTACCGACGCGGCCAAAGAAGGTGGCGATGGCCTCCTCGGCAAGATCGGTGGTATGTTCAAGTAATTGAACAACGCTCCAAAATGAAGAAGGGGGCGTTGCCCGCGTGGGTAAGTCGGCGGGGTGGGGTTTTAATAATTCTTAAAGAGTTTAATTTTAATCTTTTGCCAACCAGTATTGCTGTAAATGGGGATATTAATAGG
>CAYWMW010000084.1:3276-15065 GCA_964458975.1 uncultured Lewinella sp.
AACAACGCACAAAAATCAACACGGCGACTTTCCCGTATTGGTAAAGTCGCCTTCTTCGTTTTAGAATAATGCTTAACTACTTTACTTAAGCACTACTACAGTGGTATTACTTCGCCACCATCGTGATCGGCAGGCGCGCCATGGTGTCTTCCCAACCAACAACGAGGTGAACGTTCTTATCGTCTTTCTTAACGAAGGTCATAGAAAGTGCTTCCAGGGTCTTCGGCGTCTTCTCTGTTTTAGACTTAACCTTTACTACGATGTCTTTTTCGTCAAAATTGGCCTGGCCCCAGCTCTGCACGGAATTGTGTACGATGAACTCCCATTCACCATCATTGATTTCCGCAAAAAGGCCGTAATTGCCAGCCTTAACTTTGGTATCACCAATCATCACGTCGTTGAAGAAAGTTACTACTGTGGTCTGGTTAGCACCTAAGCGCCACATAGAACCGTACTTGAGCATTTCGCCAAAGATCTTACGGCCCTTCATCTGTGGGCGGCTGTAGACTACACGAACCTGGGGTTCGTTTGCCGCAAGGTCTTCCTTCTTCACGTAGTTGCGCAGGCGGCTCATGTTCGGGTACTGGACGAGATCCATCGGGCTGGCATCATCACCAGCAAGGTTGGGTGGGCTCATGTTGATCGGGAGCATAGCACGGGTGTTGCCCCATTCCATCAGCATGTGAACCGTGTTATCGTCGATGTCCTGAAAACCAATCGCGAAGGATTCGCGGGAGTTGGGCACCTGCACTACGGGGATGTCTACGTGTACGATGTCCTTAGACACATCACGGTTCTCAGAACCGCCTATGAAGCGCTCGGTGGACAGCTTAAAGGTCCACTTGCTGGCGGAGTGTGGCTCAGCAAACATGGTGTACGTGCCGGGGGCTACGCGTACCATACCGATTTCTACGGCCTGGAAGAAGGTGATTTCGGAGGCTTCGTTGGCACCGAGGCGCCAGTCTTTGCCGAAAGGAATAAGTTCGCCGAAAAGGGCGCGGTCTTTCTTCAGCGGGCGGCTGTAGAGTACCTTGATCTTTTGGTTGCGCAGTGGGTCTTCGGCATCCAGGTAGTTCGCGTAGGCAGAGCTGTTGGGGTAATGTGCGGCATCCATCGGGCTCTTGTCCAGGCCACCGAATTCGATCTCCTGGGCGGAGAGGGAGAAACTTGCCACCAGTAGCAGGCAAAGGAAAAATAGTTGGTTGGTTTTCACGGTATGTACGTTTGGTTAATTGTGAGGCGCAAAAATACTACAAACGTCAGACTTCTAGAACAGTATGCGCTTATGGGCGCGGCCGCAGGTGCGAAGTAAGGGTTTTAAAAAGCGGGGGTAAGGGGCTGAGGTAAGTCCACAAGCCTCGGAAACCTTACCCTGCATCCTGCGGCCGCGTCAAAAAAAACGTCGCCACCGGAGCTTGTCCGATGACGACGTTTTGTCTTTTCTAAGTTTAGTGATCGGCAAATTAACCAATCACGTAGTCCTCGTCCGTAATGATCAACCCTACTGCATCAGTGGTCGCCTCAATTCGGTTGCGCTCCTGGATCACCTCCCGGTTGTTCTTCCAGGCGCTGCCTTCCCAAAAGAAAGCAATTACGCCCCAAAGAAGAAGTGTTGTGGGTAGGAGTACGCTCATCGCCATTCCTTTGACCTCGTAGGCCATGTGCATAAACTCATAGATGATGAAGTACGCTTTATAGATAGAAAGGATGATGATGAGAACCGCAAGCAGGGAGAACAACCACCCCATTTCCTTGGCCCAGTCCTGAGCTTTCATTAAAGAGAGGATAACCTCGATAACGGTTACCGCAGCGAGGAGGCCAAGGCCTTTCCATACCGCTTTTACTGAGTCTTCGTAGCTAAGATGTCCAGCCATTATTTTATTTTTTCACCGAAGCATAGCTCCGTTGTTATTGTTTTTTTTGAGATAATGATTCACGGACAAAACCGTGAGCAATGTTCTACAAGAGGTAAAACACGAGGAATACAAACACCCAGACGAGGTCTACAAAGTGCCAGTACAATCCGATTTTCTCTACCATCTCGTAACCGTTTCTACGGCTTGCGTATACGCCACTGCCCGCGTTGATGAGGATGATCAACAGGAAGCCGACACCGGTTAGTACGTGAAAGCCGTGGAAGCCAGTGATGCCATAGAACAGGGCACCGAATGCTACGGGACCAAAGTCTTGCGTCTTTACCGTACCGGCATCAACACCGTCGTTCGCGAGGTATTTGCGGTGAATGTACCCACGGTCATCGACCATGTAACCGGCAGCGTCAGTAGCCTCGGTTGGGTACTCAAAGTGTTCGCCGTCGCCGTGGTCACCGCCGTGGCTTTCACCAGCTTTGTGCATGAGGTAAGTCTTTCCTGCTTCTACCACTTCGTCGGTTGGCTCTCCGGTTGCAGGGTCAAGATAAACACCATTCTCCGTATAAGTACCGAAGGGGTTGGTGGTTATCGTCATGTGCTCCACGTTGATGAGGTTGTTCCACTCCCAGGCCTGACAGCCGAGGAAGCCCGCTCCGCCAAGAACGGTAAGCAACATCCAGAACACAACGCCCCGCTTATTCTCCCGCGCACCTTCTTGTACCGCCCGTACCATAGTACCGGAGCTGATGATAAGCAGGAAGGACATGAAAGTTACAAAGATCAGCGGCGCATGGCCACCGGGGAAGTATTCGTGAATACCAAAAGGAGCCGTTGCGAAAACCGCATCCGGTACCGGCCAGCTAGGGCTACTGATGCGTAGGGTACCGTAGGCAATTAGGAAACCAGCGAAAGTAAAAGCATCGGAAAGCAGGAAGTACCACATCATCAACTTCCCGTAGGAATTCGCAAATGGTTTCTTATCACCGCCTTCCCAGCCTCCTTCCGGATGATGGTGGTCAGCGTGTGCTTCGTTTTCGACGAGCATGTCCGTATCTGCGGCCATAGTGTGCGTATTTATACTCAGTTCAAAATCCCCGTGAGTGAAGGGATATTCTCTTTAAAATCAGTTAGCGTTGCAGACTCAGGAAAATAATCAGGTAAATCCAGAGAATGTCAACAAAATGCCAGTAAGTCAGGGTCAGTTCAAGTCGGAGTTGACGCGCTGGTGTGCGTTTCAGTTTCGTTGCAAAAGCCAGAACCAATGCAACAGCGAGTGCAGCGATTCCGCCTAATACGTGCACTGCGTGAAGACCACTTAGTGCATATACAAAACTGGTGGAAGGATTGATCTTGATATCCAATCCCTGCGCCTCCATTTCGCTCCACCCCAGCAACTGCATTACAACAAATGCAATACCCAAGATAAAGCTGATGCCTAATAATGCTTTGTAGGCACCATCTGCTTCACGTTTGAAGGCTGCATAAGCGGCGTGCAAAGTTATACTACTAGCAACTATGACCAAAGTATTAACGTAAAAAATAGTGGGGATAGAGAATTCTAGCCAGTTACCAGCCGCTCGGCGGACGATGTAGGCACTGGTAAGCGCCGTAAACATCATAACCAAACTAACAATAGACACCCAAAGAAGTAGTTTCTTAGGGTGAATCTTATTGTGCCGGGTTACGGACTGTAAGTCTTTTTTGACTGTTGTATCCATTGCGTTCAGATTTACAAAAACTGCTGGCCAAGCCAAAGTACCGTAAAGGCCAAAGGCAGGTAAGCAAAGGAAAAGAACATCATTCCTAAAGCAGTTTTGCGTTCGGGAGCAGCTCTGAAAGCCATCGCGAACCACAAGAAAACGACACTAAGGAGAACTACTATTATTGTTGCCCACAAAGAAGTGACACCCAAAAGAAAGGGAATAACAGCCAGTGGGAACAAAATTAAACAAGCAAGTACGGAATCTCTACTGAGGGAAGCAGTGTCAACCTCCCCGTTTTTCTCAGGAACAAGCTTAAAGCCAGCTTTGGCGTAATCTTCATACCCCAAATAACCAATAGCGTAGAAATGTGGTAGCTGCCAGAAGAACTGAATAGCAAAGAGGGTTAACCCAAGGTTGGTAATCATACCTTCCGCCGCCGCGCAGCCAATAAGCGCTGGTAAAGCACCAGGAATAGCACCAACCAGTACCGCTATCGGCCCTACCCTTTTTAGAGGTGTATAGACGAAAGCATAACTGATCAAAGAGACCATTCCGAGAAAAGCCGTCCAGGGGTTAAACAGGGCCAGCAATGAAATTCCGGCCATGCTTGAAAAACCCGCGATCAGCAACGCGTCGCTACTGCTTAGGCGACCTTCCGCTAAGGGGCGGTTTTGGGTCCGAGCCATCATCTTATCGTAGTCCTTCTCCAGGAGTTCGTTCAGTACATTTGCCGCAGCAGTAGTAAGAAAACCTCCCGCAGTAAGCACACAGACCGCCCACCAGCTAAAGCCACTGGAGCCAAGGGCAACCAGATAGGCCAGAACGGAGGAAAGTACCACCGTAGCCGAAAGTCGGAACTTTACCAGGGCACCAAGGTCCGTCAGCCGTCCGCTGATGCCCTGGGTACTTTTCCGACTTGTGGTGATCTGCTGTTTCACGCAGGAAGTGGATTTGATAGATTCGTTCAAATGGGGTTAGTGAGCAGCAGACTCGTTCTCACCAACCGGTTCAACCTGGGAGATGAAATCGCGTCCGTCCTTACCGTAATCGTACGCCCAACGCTGAACGCTAGGAAGCTTGCCGGGCCAGTTGCCGTGGCCAGTCTCAATCGGCGTAGTCCATTCCAGGGTATTTGCCTCGTATGGGTTCATGGTCTTCATCTTGCGTCCTTTCCAGATGCTGTAGAAGAAGTTGATCACGAACAACAGCTGGAATCCGAAGGTGATAACGGCAGCAATGGTGATGAACTTATTGAGTTCAGCAAAGTGACCAAAGGTCTCGAAGGCATCAAAACGGAAGTAACGACGCGGAACACCGGCCATACCAATGTAGTGCATAGGCCAGAATACACAGTAAGCACCGATGAGCGTACCCCAGAAGTGGAACTTACCCAGAGTCTCGTTCATGAAACGACCGTACATCTTAGGGAACCAGTGGTAAACACCGGCGTACATACCGAAGAAGGCAGCTACACCCATCACGATGTGGAAGTGAGCAACTACGAAGTAAGTATCGTGCAGCTGGATGTCAAGCGTAGAGTTACCCAACCAGATACCCGTCAGACCACCAGAGATGAACATCGACACAAAGCCGATACCAAACAAACTGGCCGGATTGAAACGGATACTACCGCCATAAAGCGTCGCAATCCAGTTGAACACCTTCACCGCCGAAGGAACGGCGATGATGAGCGTGAAGATCACGAAGAAGTTAGCAATGAAGGGGTTTACACCAGACATGAACATGTGGTGTGCCCATACGATGAAGGACAGGAAGGCAATCGCAAGGATAGAGAAAACCATGGCCTTATAACCGAAGATCGGCTTACGCGCATTCACGGAAAGTACCTCGGACACAATACCCATCGCAGGAAGAATGATGATGTATACCTCAGGGTGACCCAGGAACCAGAACAAGTGCTGGTACAGAATCGGGCTACCACCTACATGGTCAAGTGCCTGACCGCCAATATATATGTCGGAGAGATAGAAGCTCGTACCAATACCACGGTCAAGCATCATCAAGAAGAAAGCAGAAACCAGTACGGGGAAAGAGAGCAAACCAATAATTGCTGTCACAAAGAACGCCCAAATCGGCAATGGCAAGCGCCACATGGTCATTCCCTTCGTACGAAGGTTAAGTACTGTTGTGATGTAGTTGATACCACCCAGAAGTACGGAAACAACGAAGAAGACGAGAGAGAGCGTCCACAACGTCATACCTGCTTTTGAGCCGTCCATCGCTTCCGGCAGCGCCGATAGCGGAGGATAAGCTACCCAGCCGCCCGCAAACGGGCCAGTACTGAGGAAAAGTGAGGCGAACATCACCATCCCTGAAATGAAGAAGAACCAGTAGCTCAACATGTTCAGCAGCGGGGAAGCCATGTCTCGCGCACCCACCATCAGTGGAATGAGCAGGTTAGAGAAGGTGCCGGAAAGACCAGCAGTAAGTACAAAGAATACCAGGATCGTACCGTGCATTGTTACCAGTGCGTAGTAGAAATCAGGCTGAAGCGTACCTATGCCATCAGCATTTACGGTAATCCACTTGCCAAGTACCGGCTTGAGCCACGCAAGGCTCTCCTCGGGGAAACCGAGTTGCATCCGGAAAACAAGTGACATCAGACCACCAATAATCGCCCACATCATTCCCGTAATCAGGAACTGCTTGGCGATCATTTTGTGATCCTGGGAAAAGATGTAGTGCGACACGAAGTTCGACTGGTACTTATCCCCATGATGGTGCTCATGGAAGTGATCGTCGTAACCCAGTTCCTGGATCAGACCCTCGTCGCGAGTAGTTGGAGTAAGAATTGCTGTAGCCATAATGAATCAGCTTTAAAAGGTTCTCTCTGTGATAGTTTACTTGGATGGTTCGTTGTCGTCCATCGTAATGACGGGTAATGCAGGTAAATCGCCCCGCGTCACGTACAGTTCAGTACGCCGGTTAGCCTGGCGGCCTTCGTCGGTACCGTTGTCAGCAACGGGGATGGTAGATCCGTATCCGGCACTAGACATTCGTTCTGCATCGATACCACCTTTCAGGAGGTAAGCGCGTACTTGAGATGCCCGGCTGTCGGACAGGGTAAGGTTAGATTTTGCGTTTCCGGTGCTGTCGGTGTGTCCCTTCAGCATCACTTTAACGTCAGCGTTCTTTTTCAGGAAAGCGATTGCATCATCGAGCTGGTAAGAACTCAACTCGGTAAGTTGAGCACTACCGGTTTCGAAGGTCACGTACTTAAGGATGAGCGTATTGTCGTCATCCTCTGGTGTTTCCAGTGCGGTATTCGCCTCGGTGTTGAACTCCTCACGGCGCTCCTTGATTTCAGCGGGGAAAAGGATATCACCGTTAGGGTCGTCATCTGTTCCACGAATAGTTGAAAGGTAGTAAGACGACTGCGTCTTCAACCATTCCTCGTACTCATCTTCCTCAAGAATAGTAACGGTCTTTTTCATGGACCAGTGACCAATGCCGCAAAGCTCCGCACAAGCGAGTTCCATGTTAGCAGTTTCCCAATACATCTTTTCCGAATCGGATGGTGATGGTACCTGGTACTCTTCATATTCGCTCAATTCCTTACGCCACTGTTTTGTGGTCTTTGTAGGAGTAAATACAAAATAGGTAGGAAGTCCGGGAACGGCATCCATCTTTACCCGAAACTGGGGCAAGTAGAAATCGTGTAGTACATCCTTGGCCGTAATACGAACCCGAACTTTTTTATTGACGGGAAGAACGATATTCTGGACGTGAATGTCATCAGCGTTCTTAAGGTCCGTCCAGTCCTGACCGAAGCGGTTGGTTGCCTCCGTTAAGCGGAAATCCGTCCGGCCCAGCAGACCATCAGCACCTGGGTAGCGCAGTTGCCAGGCAAACTGGAAACCCTGTGCTTCGATCTCCATGTATTCGTCATCTTTGCCAACGTCGCCCATAATGTCGTTCCAGGCATCAAGACCACCGATAACCAAAAAGGTCATCACGATGGCGGGGATACCGGTCCAGACAATCTCCAGGGTATTGTTGTGAGAGATGAACTGTGCCTTCTTACCAGCTTGCTTACGGTACTTATAAGCGTACCAGAACAAAAGAATATGGGTAATGATGAAAACAAAAAATGTTACCAGGAACGTCACGCTCATCATATTATCAATGAGGCTACCGTGCTCCGAAGCAGATTCATGCGGGCCGTAGCCAAGCATGTAGTTTTTATAGTAGATCATTGATGCTGTAGTAAGCACCAGGAATGCTACCAAAAAGGCAATCATGTAGATGCCGGTCCGGTTGGTATTCCGAACATCCACTTCTTCCGCACCACGCAACTGCTTAGCCAGATCCCGAACCCGGGCAATCTGAACGATGACCAGAAGCAAAAGCGCAATACAAATAAATACGATTAGTGTAGACATCAGCTTTAAGTTAGCTTATTTTTAAAATTCGATAGCCTGTTTTAGCAAGCTCACGCAAATTTAACGAGATAACACCAAAAGTGTTAAATGATAATCCCGTCTTTAGATTTTGTCTAAATAACGAGATCATTTCCTAGGTGTGGTGGTGCAAACTCTCCTCGAAGTAAGGGTCTTTTTTGGGTTCCAGCGGTGCCTTAGCCAGCGAGCTGAATACAAAGAAGAGGAAGCCCCCAAGGAAGCCAAGGAAAGTACCGATCTCCAGTAAGCCCGGAGTCGTGTAGCCTGCTTTGTGCGGCAGGAATACACGGGTAGCAGCCTGGCCTTCGTCGTAGTTGTAGGCAGAATGATCACCGTGTCCGTGGTCGTCTCCATGCGTGTCATGTCCGGCAGCTGCGTGGTCACCTTCGTGTCCGGCGGCGGCGTGGTCGTCTCCGTGGCTTGCGGAATCCATCGTAGCGTGCTCTTCGTCTCCGTGGCCAGCATCGTGGTGCGTCATGTGCTCCAGTGATTCGCGGGCGGCGGGCTTGATCATATTGAAGAAATCAAACCAGTGGCCGAAGAACACAATTGCGGAAGCAAAGAACAGGGTACCGAACTTACGCTTCGTGTCGTTCCGCATCAGGATGAAGAAGGGCGCGATGAAGTTGAGCAACAGGTTGCCCCAGAAGAGTACCGGGTAGTTGTCCATCCGCGTCCGGAAGTAAATCGTTTCTTCCCCAACGTTTCCGTACCAGATCAGCATGAACTGGCTAAACCATACGTAGGTCCAGAAGATAGAGATAGCGAAGAGGTACTTACCAAGATCGTGGAAGTGTTCTTCGTTGATGCCAGTGAAGTAGCCCCGGCTCTTGAGGTAGATCAGGATCATGATGGTCAGCGCCGTCATCGCTACGAAGAGCGAAGCCGAAGCGTACCAGGCAAACATCGTAGAGTACCAGTGCGCATCAAGCGACATGATCCACTGCCAGATACAAGCGGCGGTGGTGAAACCGAGAATGATCAGAAAAGGCGCAGCGTAAGCCTTTATTTTTGCGTGGTGCTTATAGTCCGCTGTTCCGTTTTTATCCTCGTCAATACTGATTTGACGGATACGGCTGATGAAGAAATACCAGATACCCATGAAACCAACGGTCGCAAAGGTGTACCAGTACTTATTCAGGAAAGCCGATTTATGCTGGAGAATAGGGTCTACATCAACTGCACTTTCGTCGTTCCAGTGGTAAAGGTGGTGGCTGTGCAGAAACAGGCCGACAATGAGTACACCAAAAAGAAAAAGACCGGGCAAAAGGAACATTCCGAAGCTTTCCCAGACCCGCTTAAACTGGACGAACCAGCCAGCGTAAGCCGTAGTAAAGGCAGCATAAGCAAAGCACGCCATGAAGGAAATACCAACGAAGAACACGGTATTGTGCAGGAAGTTAGTCCAAAAGCGCATGTGGTGTCCTTCTCCGCCGTCTACAAAGTAGCTGGCGATCAGCAGTAACAATCCGAAGATTGCGGTTCCGCCGGTGACTGTTTTCGCTCTGGATGAGAATACAAAGTTCTCCATCTGATAGTATTGTTTCGAGCCCGAAGGCCTAAGTTTCTTAGTTGGGTGGTCTGGTTCTTACTTTTTCTTGCTGGTGTTTTCACCGTGGTCGCCTTCTGCGTGATGGTCACCATCGTGGTGCGCTCCAGCGCCCATCGGGTGCTCATCTCCGTGAGCGGCCTTAGCCATACCCGCAAACTCTTTGCCGGGGGTGCCAAAAGCGGGGTTCAAGGTATTCACCATCGGCGAGTACTCCACACCTTTATCTTTTGCCTGTAGCTCACGGATGTAGTGAATTACCTGCCAGCGTTCTTCGTAGTTGATCTTGTCTTTGTAAGCGCCCATCACGTTGTAGCCGTGCATGATGGCGTTGTAGTAGCGGCCGTTGGAAGCTTCAAGAAACTCATCACGCAGAAAGTTTGCGGGCGCAGCGGGGTACTTCGCGTTGGGGTTCTGATCGGTATCATAGATGTAACCCAGGCCGTTACCCTTTTCTCCGTGACAAACACCACAGAAGATGTCGTAAAGGTTTTTTCCACGGGCCAAACCATCTTCCGTGATTGGGAAAGGATTGTCTACGAGCTCCGCAATCGCGGCAAGGCGACCTTCCGGCGTATCCTCGTAGTAGTAAGGAACCGAACCATTGGTCGGGACGCTGATGGCGTTCATGTGGTCAGCACTGACCATTGTGCCACGCATCCGGTCCAGGTCGTCCATGTCCGTTGGGGCCTGTTTGCCCGGCGTGTAGGCACCGGCATAACCACGTGGAACCGTACCTGCGGGCACCGTGCGGGGGTACACGAGCTTGGCCAACTCTACCGTAGACTCCTTGTCCCAGGTATTGTAGTAGTAATAGTTGTAGGTATTCGCCTCAACGGCTAGCGAGTGGCCCATGTCGGGCATATACTCACTTCCGGCGAAGTTGTCGTCAGGGTCAGAGCAGGCGGTCAGGACGACAGCCAGCGTGAGGGACAATACCAGTACGCGCAAATCTTTCATGCTAAATACTTCGATGGAGGGTTAAATGATCCTCCGTTTTAATTAAAGTTTCTTTGGGCGCGGCCGCGGGTGCTGTGTAAGGGATTAGAAGAGCAAGGTGTAAAAGCTGAAGGGCTTCCCCTCCTTAAATCCTTTCTCCTTTAATCCCTTTCTTGGCACCTGCGTGCGCGCCAGAAAATTGCTCTTGTTAAACAGGAACAACCTTAGTGTGAACACTCTCGGCTCCGGTCCTGGAGAAGTAACCTTTCAGCTGCTCCACCGCGTCGTTGCCCAAGTCAGTAGCGTCGAACGCAATGCAGAACTTATCGTCCGTGATCCGGTCGTGCAGGCGGCGAGGTTCTGCACCAGGGCCGAGGCCACAGATGATGTAGAACACCAGTACCATACCGACAGCGGCGAAAAGTACCGTTAGCTCGAAGGTGATCGGGATGAAGGCGGGAACGGACCAGTAGGGCTTACCACCAAAGATGACCGGCCAGTCACGCGTGAAAACCCACGTCATGAATCCGAAACCGAACAAACAACCGATGCTGCCGAAGATGAACCCGGCAACGTGCAAACGGCTCTCCTCCAGACCGAGCAGCGGATCAAGTCCGTGAACGGGGAAGGGCGTGTACACATCGTCGATGTCGAGGTGGTCAGCGTTGGCCGCTTTCACCGCATCGAGCAGTTTCTCCTCATCGTCGTAAAGCCCGAAGAGTATGTTGCGTTCTGTTGACATTACTTCTGCCATGATTAATATTTGATGGTGGGCAAAGCCTACCCTTTTTCTTATTGTCAAAGACCAGGCGCGAGCCCTGTCTTTACTTTATTTGATGTCGCCTTCGCTGCTGTCGATGTCAACGGTAGTACCAGCAGCGTGATCGTTCGCGGCGGCCGGAACGTGATGCCCGTGGCCGTGCGCCTTATCACCAATGTACTGGTCACCAGCAGTCTTGAGGATACTCTTGACTTCGGCAATCGCAACTACGGGAGCAACGCGCGTGAAGATGAGGAATAAGGTGAAGAACAAACCGATGGTACCGATGAAGATGATGATCTCCACCCAGGTAGGAACGTAGTAAGACCAGCTGGAAGGGAGGTAGTCACGCGCCAGGGTAGTCGCGATGATGACGAAGCGCTCGAACCACATACCGATGTTGATGAAGATCGACATGAAGAAGGTCCAGAACAAGCTCCGGCGAATCTTCTTACTCCAGAAAATCTGCGGACTGAGTACGTTACACAACATCATCCCGATGTAAGACCAGTAGTAAGGGCCGAGTACACGGTTGAGGAAGGCAAA
>CAYWMW010000085.1:0-14223 GCA_964458975.1 uncultured Lewinella sp.
TGTGCCCTCTGTGATCTCCCTTGCCCTCTCCACTCCAACCAAAAACAAAGAACCCCACCAGTACATCCGGCGGGGCTCGTTCCAACTTACTGATACCAAATAAGTCTTACGCGGCACTTCAGGCCGCTAATATCTTAAGCGAAAGGAGTTATATCGTCTTCGCTTTAGGAAAGTAAAATTAGGACACAACCGCCGCCCTCACAAGCAAATAGGCTAAAATCTATCGAATTAGCTTTTGAGTGGCATGTGTCATTTTTTTGCTGAAAGAGCAGACAATCAATCAACTACGAATAAACTACAATCCACATACGACAACAGACCCCGTTTATGTGGCTCGTTTGGCCGCAAACTTTTTTCCTTGTTGGCTTATACGCAATTAGTGAAAGGAGCCAAACGGGGGGTGGCTAAACCTCCACGGACAGGACGCTACTTACGAAGTCTTCCGTTGCCGCCGCCACGTCTTCCTTACCGGTTAAAGCCCGGATAAAAGCACTACCGATGATGGCTCCGTTGGCGTATTCGCACGCCGTGCGGAAGCTCTCCGCGTCACTGATACCAAAACCGATCAAGCGGGGCTGCGGCAGGTCGAGCTCGGCGATTCTGGCGAAGTAGGCCTTTTGCTCCTCGGTGATCCCGCCACTCTTTCCGGTGATGCTGCTGCTGGAGACTACGTAGATAAAACCCGTGCTGAGTGCACCGATTTTTTGAATCCGTGCGTCCGAAGTTTGGGGCGTTATGAGGAAGGTCACCTGCAAATCATACCGCTCCGCAATGGCCCTGAACTCCTGCTCGTACTCGTGTACCGGGAGGTCGGGCAGGATGAGGCCGTCAACGCCAGCTTCGTGAGCCGCCTTGCAAAAGCGATCCGGGCCGTACTGCATCACCTGGTTGAAGTAGCCCATCAGCACCATCGGCACCTGGGTATGCTTGCGGGCGGAGCTGAGCTGGGCAAAAAGGGTATCCAGCGTCATCCCGTTTTTCAGGGCTTGCATGCTGGAGTTCTGGATCGTCTCGCCGTCGGCCATCGGATCAGAGTACGGTACACCTACTTCAATCAGATCGGCCCCGGAATCGGCGAGGGTACGGATAATCGTTTCCGTACTATCCAATTTGGGGTAGCCTGCGGTGAAGTAAACATTCAGCAGGTCGTTGCGCTTTGTGTTAAACAGTTGGGTCAGACGATTCATAAGCAAAAGTATAAAGGGAAAAGGAAGAACAAAGGTAAGGTCGTTTGGCAGAAAAAGTTTCCCAAAAAAAGAGGGAAGCAAGGTAAATTTATCAACTACACCGCCTCCCCATCGTACACCTTCACCACGGCAAACTTAGCCGCCTGCTCCGCCACAAATTTCAGGTGGACGTCGCTGACCTGGTAAGCGTCGTGGTCCGCCACGCTAGCAAACATCAGGTGGAGAGAGTAATCGAACGAATGGTCGGTCACGTCCCGTTCGGGCGTAGGGGCGGGCGTGCTTACGTAGCAGGCCGCTACGGTTGGGGCTTCGGCGAGGGCCTTTGCGCCGGCAACAAAATCTTCCCGCTCAGAGGTAGAAAGGCCGGGCGTTAGCCAGAAATAAACGGTATGGAGCATGCCGATGGTCATAGTAAGTCAGCTTTGGTTTAACTTGGCCGGTAAGGTAAGCCATCTTTCCCCTTGGTGGTGCGTTTACTTTCGCGCAGGTTTAGGCTAAGGCCCCGTTCAAATTTAACCTACTAAAGAACTAAAAGACTAAAGACCAATCTAATGCAACCAATCATCACCTACCTTATTATGGGCATCACCTGCGTGGTGTCTTACCTGGCGTTCAACGATTCATCTTTGCGCGCTAAGATGCTATTTGTGCCTGCGTCGGTAAAAGAGCGGGGCGAGACCTACCGCTTCATCACCCACGGCTTCATTCATGCAGATTTCATGCATCTGTTGTTCAATATGTGGGCGCTGTACATCTTCGGCCCTTACGCCGAAGCAGGGTTCGGGATCATGTTTGGCGCCACCTTTGGCGGAGCCGCCTACCTCCTTTTTTACCTGGCGGCCATTGCAGCTTCCAGCTACATCACCTACACCCGCCATGCCGATAACTACGCTTATTCCGCGCTCGGTGCCTCCGGGGCCGTAGCGGCGGTGATGTGGCCGTTCATCTTCTTTCAGCCCTGGGCGTGGTTCATATTTCCACCGCTTCCGGCCATCATTCTTGGCCCGGCGTACATCGCTTACAGCCACTACGCAGACAAGCGCGGCACCGGCAACATCGGGCACAACGCACACCTTTGGGGGGCTATTTTTGGGCTGATCGCCTTCGTCGTTCTTGCCGCTTCGTTGGAGCCCATGATTTTACAGAACTTTATGGCACGGCTCATGCAGCCCAATATGCCGTTCTAGACGCGCTGTTGGGCGCGGCCGCAGGTGCCAGGTAAGGGATGAAGGGAGTAAGGATTAAAGGAGCAAGGGAGTAAGGGATGAAAGGAACAAGGGGTGAAAGGCTGGCGCATTGCCCTTTACCCCTTTAACTCCTTACCCCTTTACTCCCTTGCCCCTTCACCCCTTTCCCCCTTACTTCTGCGCGCCCTTGTCCCTTACCCCCTTCACCCCTTTCCCCTTTACTTCTGCGCGCCCCGAAATAATATCGTACTTTTGCGCCCGATTTGTAGCACTGTCAAGTAAAGTACTACAATACTAAATTACTACAATACTAACTCCCCATGGCTTTAAAGTGCGGCATCGTAGGCCTCCCCAACGTCGGAAAATCAACGCTATTCAACGCCCTGACCTCAGCCAAGGCGCTGGCGGCCAACTACCCCTTTGCCACCAAGGAACCCAACATCGGCGTCATCACCGTCCCCGACCCCCGGCTGGATAAGCTCGCTGAGCTGGTGAACCCACAAAAAATTCAGCCGACTACCGTTGACATCGTCGACATCGCCGGCCTCATCAAGGGCGCAAGCAAGGGCGAAGGCCTCGGCAACCAGTTCCTCGGCAACATCCGCGAGACCGACGCCATCATCCACGTCGTACGTTGTTTTGACGACGATAACGTGGTCCACGTAGATGGTTCCGTAGACCCCGTCCGCGATAAAATGATCATCGATACCGAACTTATCCTGAAGGACATCGAAACGGTAGAAAAGAAGGTCGATAAGTTCCGCCGTACCGCCAAGTCCGGCGATAAGGAAAGCAAGAAGATGGTCGAGATCGGCGATGCCCTCCTCGCCCACCTCGAAAGCGAGCAACCTGCCCGCAGCTTTGAGACCACCGAGGAAGGCGAAGAAATCGTCAACGATCTCTACCTCCTCACGGCCAAGCCCATCCTCTACGTTTGTAACGTAGACGAAGAGAGCTTCCCCGACGGCAACAAACACACCGAAGCCTTCAAAACCGAAGCCGCCAAGGAAAACGCCGAAGTGATCCTCGTCTCCGCCCAGATCGAAGCCGAAATCGCCGAGCTGGACACCAAGGAAGAACGCCTCGAATTCCTCCAGGAAATGGGCCTCGAAGAAGCGGGCGTGAACCGCGTCATCCGCGCCAGCTACTCCCTGCTCAAGCTACGGACTTACTTCACCGCCGGTGAAAAAGAAGTCCGCGCCTGGACGATCGTTGAGGGTACCAAAGCCCCCGGAGCCGCCGGTGTCATCCACACCGACTTCGAGAAAGGATTCATCCGCGCCGAAGTGATCCACTACCCGGACTACGTAGAGTACGGTTCCGAAGCCGGTGCGCGGGATGCCGGAAAGTTGGGGGTTGAAGGCAAGGAGTACGTCGTGGAAGACGGCGACGTAATGCACTTCCGCTTCAATGTCTGATGCAAACTTCTCTCAAAATAAAAATGGGATTGTGGCTTTGCCACAATCCTATTTTTATTTTGAGAGAAGTTTGAATCAGGGGCTAGTAGGACCAGTTGTTGCTTGCCAACGCATCGGCAATCGCCTCGATGAATGATGGTGCGACAAGTTCATCCTTTCTGTCAGCGGGTAAACTATGCCAGGGTATGCCATGAATATCCGTCATTTTCTTCGCCCACTTCACGCTCTCCGCATCATCGGGACCTCCAATGATGAATTTACGCTGTTGGGGTCTGCGGAGATATTCCTGAAGGAAATATCCAAATTCCCAGCGGGTGGTGGGGCCGATGTTTGGAGCAAAGAGACCAGATGCTTCAGCCGTCCAGTAAGTTGGCAACCAGAAAGCAGTTATGTCGCACAAGTTCAGGTACTGTAACTCCCAGGGCATTTGCTTATCCCGGACAGTCTCCAAGTGAGTTTGCGGATTAACGGCATCAATATCAGACCATTGGCCAGACTCAGGCTCGGGTGAAACAACGATCATCCCCGGATGCAGACGTTGATCCGCCTTTAGCGCTTCAGTTACAACCCGACGCCAGCCGCTACGCATTTTTCCACTTGGCGGCGTCGGCCCGGCTAGAAAAACCCCGAGCTTAGGGAAAACTGTATCGTGGTCTCGAGAGAACAGGGTACGGATGGGTTCGTGGGTGGTCATAGGTAGTCACGTTAGTTTAAATACAAAGCTAAGTATTTCTCAAGACTTCTTACTATCCTATCTTGGCAGCCACAATCACCCCCGTACTCCAATTCATTTTAGTGAGTATGAAATCCTCTCGCTTTTCCAGGTACGCAACCAACCAATCCACGTTATCCGTATGCCCCTCTGGCCAGTTGGGCTGGGCGGTCATGTCGTCGATGATGTAGAAGCCGCCATGCTTGATCAGTTTTAGGATTTCGTCCGTTTCGCTGTACTTCCCCGGCCAGGCATCGGCGAAGACGAGGTCGAAGGGAGCACCGGTATATGCCTTTATCCACTCCGTACCGCCCTGGCAGACAAGGCTGACCTGATCGTTTTGGTTAAAGAAGTCTTCTGCGATGGAGATCAATTCCGGATCATTATCCACGGAGGTCAGGTGAGCGGCTTTACCCTGAAGGCCATCAATCATCCAGGAGAGTGACAGTCCGATACCGGTGCCCAGTTCCAGAAATCTGCCGTTGGGCTTGCTGCTCATCAGGGTTTTCAGGAGGGTTCCGATGTATAGGTCAGAGGGCATGGTGAAGCCAATCTCTTTCGATTTGGCTTCAATTTGTGGATGAATGGTGGGTATGTCCTGGATATTATCGTCCTTCATGTTTACACTTTCCTGCAAACAGGGGATCGTCCAGAAAACCAGCAAATGAAATGGGAGGAAGAACTACGGCGGCTTAGCGGTTAGGGAAGCAGGTCTTTGACTACTGTGCGGCCGTTAAATGGGCTATCAAACTCTTCCACCGCGCGAAACCGGCGAACTTCTAGATAGGCTTCCGAACCAGCATCAGGGTTTAGGTACACTTCTACCTGTGTATCCCTGATGTTTACAATCCAGTATTCTTTTATCCCTGCAAGTGCGTACAGCGTCGATTTGTAATTACGGTCTTTATCGACAGTGCTATCGGCCACCTCAATGATGAGTTCAATCTGACTGGGTACGGGATGAGCTCCTACGTACCGATCTTTACGGCGCTCACACACAACAAAATCAGGCTCAGGAACGGTAGTTTCACTTAGGGTAATCGGATTTTCAGAGCGAAGTGTAAATTGTTTGCCGTACTTATCGTAGAAATATTCCTGTAAGCCATCGACGCAGGCAGCGTGCGGTTCATTGATTGCCATTTTCTTGATTAAAGCGCCTTCGAGTAGTTCGACCTTGTTCTCAGGCGTGAGAATGCCTGCATCAATCAAACGATTGTACTGCTCTACCGTCCAGGTAAAGTCTTCCATCTCAATGTAGGGGGCACTGATCGGCTTGGTCATATCGTAAATATAGGGCTTAATTTACTTGCGCAGCAACCGCATTATCTCATTAACCGGATACCGGTCTTCGGGGAAAGCCCAGGTTTTGCGGTCCTTGGTTTGGACAAGCAAGACGCGGTTGGACGGGCCGAGGCCGCCACTTTCGTAGGTTTCCAAACGGACGTTGGAGGCGCTGGGCAGGCGGTTACTTTCGCCGTTGATGATCATCTCCTTCGCCGTAATCTCGAGGGTCGGATACTTGAAGAGCGACCAAAAAGAGCCGAGGAAAGCCATCAGCGCGAGCAGCGCCATGAAGTAAGCGAGCATGGGCATCAGTACGCGCCGGCGGGGGTCCGGGTGTTTGTTTTTATTCAAGCGAAAGGCCAACCAGACCAGTAGGATGAAGATACTGCCACAAATGGCGAGCATACCGTGAATGTCTCCGAGTTGGGGGCTGAATATTTGGGACTCTTCCATTAGCGTTCTCCGGTTGTGTGATCAGATTGCTCCCGCATTTCCCGTCGCTTTTCCAGCTGTTGCAGCAGGTCGTCCAGCTGCTGGGCACCGATGCGTTTGGAGACGATCTGCTTGTTTTCGTCGAGTACGTAGATGCTGGGCGTGGAGCGTACGTCGTAGTCTTTGAAGAAGCGCTGGTAGCGGTCGGTAGCGTGGAGCCATTCGCCGATCTCTTTGTCGTCGATGTACTCCCAGCATTTGGCCAGTTCGTTTTGCTTGGTGCAGACGGAGAATATTTCCACGTCTTTGTCTTTCCACTTTTCGTAGAACTCCTTCATGTGCGGCGTAGACTTTTTGCAGGAGGCGCAGTCGTACTTCCAGAAGTAGAGGATGGTGTAGCGGGCGTCTACTTCGTAGAGCTCGACGGGTGCACCATCCCGGCGCTTCATCTTCAGGTTCGGAGCCTGCTGGCCGATCAGTAGGGGGCGGATGCGCTCCACGTCCTCCGTCATCGTCTCCAGCTGGTCCGGTTCTGCCCAGTAGGCGAGGCCGCTTTTGTAGTACTTGTCTACCATGTGAACGTAGACGGCGTCCATACCGACAAATTTGCTCGATGCGGCTTTGTTGGTGAAGTGGACTACGTAGTATTTGAACATCTCTGAGGTAGGATCCATCTTCCCGAGTACCTTATCAATGGCGTTCGCCACTGTATCCGGATGCTGTACGTGCAGCCGGTCTACGTAATAGTTTACGCGTTGAAAAAGAAACGGAGTGCGCAGGAGGCGATCATCCCTCAGGTCCAGCGGATCGAAGTAATGCTCCAGCAGCCAGTTCAGGCGGGCGGGGTTGCGGTCTTCTTCGGCCAGTTCTTCGTAGGCGGGTGGGTCATTGGCCTGGTTGGCCTTGATGATTGCTGCGGTGAAGGAAGCGGGATGAGTGGCAATAACCTTTTGCTGATGGGCCAGTACTTTTTCGGAGATCGCGTCTAGCTGATCCATTAGTGGCTGGCGTTTGTCGTCGGTCAGGGTAGAATCCTGCAGGGCTTTACGGGCGGGTTGGCTGGCGGTGCCTTGCTCGTCCAGGTAAGCGAGGTAGCTGTAGAAGATGTCGTTTTCTTCGCTGCTTTCCGCTTTGGCGGCGGAGAGTTTTTCTTTCTGTGTTTTGATGGTGAAGACCTGATCGTCGTCGTCACCGATGACCATTTGGAAGTAGTTGTTGTCTGGCGCAAGTACGATGAGGTAAATCCCCCTGGGCAGCGCACTGGTGTCGCTTTCGAAAACGTAGTTACCGTCTGAGGTACGTGCTGCCGTATCAACGATGTATTGCTTGTCAAGAATGTTGTTGGCCAGGCTGAGGACCGGCTCGTCGTAGCCTTCAATATCGACGGTAATCTTGTAGGATTCCTGAGCCGTTAAGCCCAGGGTTAGGGCGGTACATAAGAGGAGGAAAAACTTGCGCATAGGATATTCGCTTTTGCTTGCGCAAAGGTAACGTCTCAACGGGTGAAAGTATTAGCGAGTACCGGAGGTTTGCATTTGTTTAACCCTGGGTGCGCGCCCCGAGTTCTTCAGATGCTCATTTGGGCGCAGACGCAGGTGCGGAGTTTTGTTTGCGCGCCCGCTCTTCCGCCCGCTACCTTTTCTCCGGAGGGAACCTATTCGGCGGTACCTCTTTAATTTGTTGTGGACACAAAGGAGGTACTCCTCCTCAAAATCCCGCCAACAAACCTATCTTCGCCCCAGTATCTCTCTCTCTTCGGCCTAACACATGACAACACCCACACCAGACGACCAACTTAGCCTCCACGTAGCCGCCTTTAACCAGGTCGGCGAAGGGGCGCTGTGGGCCGATAAGCAAGGCCGGATCGCGTACGCAAACGAAGCAGCCGGGCGGTTACTGGGCTACACCAAAGCGCAACTCCTGCGGAGTTCCTACCTGGAGATTGACCCGAACTACAGCTTGCTCGGGTGGAAGAAATTCTGGAAGCAACTGAGTACGGACGGGGCTACGCACCTGGAGACCCAGTTCGTCAACGCCGGCGGGAATTTCTTCGGCGTCCGGGGCCATATCGGCTTTGATGCCCTTGCCGGAGAAAAGGAGCTCTGCCTGATCGTGTTCACCTCTACGGAAGAAGGCCGGCGCGAAGCCGACTTACTGGAAGTGGTGCAACGCGACGGCAACATCGGCAGCTGGGAATACCACCTCGGAACGGGGCAGGTTTTCGTCTCCCCGCTTATTCGGGAGTGGCTAGGTTGGTCTTTGGAACGAGACTTTTACTCCGTAGGTGACCTGGCCGAAAAACTTTCTTCGCACCTGCTGCCGAGCCAGAAAAAAGAAGCCACCACCCTACTCTCCCGCCTCACCAACGCAGCCCGGACCACCGAAGTTACCCTGGATTTGCAACTACCCGACGGGCAAACCCGCAGCCTCATTCTCCGGGGCCAATCGGTAGAAAACGACGTAGAAGTACGCAAAATTTACGGCACCGCCGTGCGCGAAGAAGACCACCTGGCGGGCATCATCCCGATGGGAGACGAGTCCACCTTTCAGTTCAGCCTGGACCAGAGCCGCGACGCCATTGTCTGGATTGACCTGGCCAACGGCCACCTCGCCTACGCCAACGCCAGGGCACGCGAACTGACGGGCTACTCCCGCCAGGAAATCACCGGCTTACCCGCAAATTTGCTCAGTGAAGATTACAAAAACGCGGTCGAAAAACTGCGCACGGAGCAATATCTGGAGCTAACAACAAATACTAACCGGAAAAACGGTACGGCCTACCCTACCCGCGCCGGAATGCACCTGCACGCTGCGCCCGACGGCAAAGAATACGCCATCGTCGTGAGCCACGACAGCGGCCGCGAAACTACCAATACGGAGGATATTCAGCTGCACACCGCCACCCTGAACACCCTTCAGGAATGGGTGATCTGGCTCAACAACGACCACGAGGTAGCGATGATGAACGCCGCGGCCCGTAAAAAACTCAGCCGCCGAACCACCCGCGAACTAACCGGTCTGCCCCTGAAAGAACTCATGCCCGAGCTCGAAATCCCCGCACTCGCCCAGGTAAGGCAAGAACAACTGGACGGTCGTGTACGCCCCGACACCGACTACATCTACGCCGACACCAACGGCAAGGAGCGCACCCTCCAGGTTCGCTTCGTACAGGTCGCCGCTGGCAGCCGGATGTACCTCGGCGTGATCTGCCGCGACGTAACCAACGAGATGGCCAGCCGCCGCCGCCTCCAGGAAGCCAAGCGCCGGGTGGACGAACTGCGCAAGCAACTGGAAAGCGAAAACGAAGCCCTGAAGGAGGAGATTGACACCGTGACCGCCAACGGGCCGATCATTACCGTCTCGAAAAAGTACATGAAAGTGCTCGGCCAGATCGGTCAGGTAGCCGGTACAGATGCCACCGTTTTGGTCACCGGTGAAACGGGAACGGGTAAAGAATTGCTTGCCCAAAGCATCCACAACTTCAGCAACCGGGGCACCCGCCGGATGGTGAGCGTGAACTGCGCCGCGCTGCCGGAAAACCTGATTGAAAGCGAGCTTTTCGGCCACGAGCGCGGAGCGTTTACCGGCGCATTTGCCCAGAAAAAAGGTAAGTTTGAACTGGCCGACGGCGGCACCATTTTTCTGGACGAAATCGGGGAGCTTCCGCTCGATATGCAGTCTAAATTGCTGCGCGCGCTACAGGAAGGCGAAATCCAACGCATCGGCTCGGCCGACATCATCAAGGTCGATGTCCGCGTAGTGGCCGCCACCAACCGCGATCTGGAGCGAATGATCGGAGACGGCACCTTTCGCGAAGACCTTTTTTACCGCCTCAACGTATTCCCGATCCACAACCTCCCGCTCCGGGAGCGGCCGGAAGACATCCCCGTTCTGGTGAAGCACTTCACCAAGATCTACGCGCAGAAAATGGGGCGGCCGGTGAGCCAAATCAATCAGAAAGACCTTGAAAAACTGGTTGCATACGACTTCCCCGGCAACGTCCGTGAATTGATCAACTTAGTGGAACGGGCTGTGATTACTTCGCGTGATTCGACCCTGAACCTAGGGGCTTCGCTGCGCGCCCTGCGCCGTACCGACCGGGGCGACGGTAAGCTCTCCCTATCGCCCAACGACCGGCTCGTGACTTTCGAAGAAATGCAGCGCCAGTACATTATGGAAGCCCTGCGGCGGACAAAAGGCAAGGTGACCGGAGCTGGCGGCGCCGCCGAACTCCTGGACGTGAACGGGCGGACGCTGATGAGTAAGATGGTGAAGTTGGGGATTGACCGGGGGGAGTTTACTTAGGGACACCGTACAAATAACTTACCGGTTTTGAACGTCTTATTTTGTCCTCACCGCACTTAAAAATTATTTCCGTAGCTATGGCTATGCAAAGAATTTTTCAAGTACAGTGAGAACAAAAGCGCCAGCTCAAAACCGGTAATTAATTTACACGGCGCCCCTTAAACAACTGTTGGTTATCAGTGGAGCTTCCCCAACTGGTAACCGACAACTATATTTAGCCCCAAAAATTAGAAGCCGATAGCAGGGAAATTATCTCCACCTGCCGATACGAACTCTGCGAACGTGTCTTTATCTGGTGTCATGAGAACGAAGCAACTACAACCAGTACTTACGCAGCCGTAAACGGGAGAGTCACTGCTCCCGCCGATGTTTCTCAACACACACGAGTCACAGCCGTCGACACCATTACAGTTTACGGTCATACCAGACATTTTTTTCTTCTTGTCCTTTTTTTTCTTCTTTTTCATAGCCACAAACTCTTCGGCAGAGATGACTAACCAATCGGGCTGCACCCATCCTTGCTTTAGTTTCTTGCTGTAAACGATCTTGTAACCCTTCGCGGCTTTGACGGTCTTGCCGCTGATCATCAGGATTTTCTCCTTGAGCGGCATTTCCTCCATCTGAGCATTGGTTGTTGCGTATTCGATGAGGATTAAGTCTTGGGAGCCTTTTTGGGAGAATCCGGTGGCGGACCAACAAAAGGCAATAAGGAGAATGAATAATAGACGCATAGCGTGTAAAATTGAGGGGTTAAAAATTAAAGAAAGCGTCATTGCTTTCCTTTTGATGATCGTAAAGCACGGCCCTGGAGGCAAACACCTCCAAAAAAACAAGCTAAAAAGTGGGGGCAAAAGGGCATAAATCAGGGAATTCCGGTAGTTTTTCAGGTCGCTTTTTAACACATTTTGATCATTCTCGCTTCTCCTGAACACGGCGAAGCGGTTTTAACATCGGAACCTTTTGCCGTTCACCTTTCCACTATTTATCCAATGAGCAATTACCCGGACCAGTAAACGGTACATTTTGTACCTTCGCGAACATGAGCAGTTTTGTAGTCTCCGCCAGAAAGTACCGCCCCGTCCGCTTCGATGAAGTTGTCGGCCAGCAGCACGTATCGCAGACGCTGAAGAATGCTTTGCAGACGGACCACCTGGCCCACGCCTTCCTATTTTGTGGTCCACGGGGAGTCGGCAAAACGACCTCCGCCCGCATCCTGGCCAAGGTCCTCAACTGCCTGGACCGGACGGAAGATTACGAGCCCTGCAATAAATGCCAGAGTTGTGTTTCTTTCGATGGAGATGCCAACATCTACATCCGAGAACTGGATGCGGCGAGTAACAACTCCGTAGACCACATCCGCTCGTTGAACGAGCAGGCACGGATTCCGCTGGACCAGGGCAAGAGCCGGGTCTTCATCGTGGATGAGGTCCACATGCTCTCCCAGGCGGCCTTCAATGCTTTCCTGAAAACGCTGGAGGAACCACCGGAGCGGACGGTCTTCATTCTGGCTACTACGGAGAAGCATAAGATCATCCCGACGATCCTTTCCCGCTGTCAGGTTTTCGACTTTAAGCGGATTCAGCCGAAAGACATCATCACCCACCTGCAGGGCATCTGCGAGCAGGAGGGCATCAAGGCGGAGGAAGACGCGCTCCACATCATCGGCCAGAAGGCAGACGGCGCCCTGCGAGATGCGCTCTCCATCTTCGACCGGATGACGAGCTCCAACGCCGAAGAGATCACCTACGAAGGTGTGATTGAGAACCTTAATGTGCTCGACTACGACTACTACTTCCGGGCCGTAGACTTCCTGCTGACCGAAGACCGGGGCGGCATCATGCTCCTCTTCGACGACATTCTGCGCAAGGGTTTTGACGAAGATCTCTTCCTTAACGGCATGGCCGCCCACATCCGCGACCTTCTCGTTTGCAAGAACCCCGAGACCCTGAAATTGCTCGAAGTTGGTGAACGCCTCCGGGAGCGCTACCACCAGCAAGCCGCCATTGCGCCGACCGATATGCTGTTGACACTACTGAACATTGCCAACGACTGCGACCTCGGCTTCCGGCTTGCACGCAACAAACGCCTACACGTTGAAATGGCTTTGCTGAAGATGGCCGCCGTGAAGCGGGCGTTTCGGAACGAGCCTACGGTTATTACCGCTCCGTCAACCTCCCCGGCACCTGCGGCCGCGCCCACCCCACCCGTCACTGAAAAAAAAAGCCCTGAGCCCACCGCCACGGTAGCTGAAGCAGGGCCGGCAGGCGGAGAAGCCGCACCTCCACAAATTACCAAGCCGGAGCTTGAGTCTCCGGCCGAGCCGACGCCTGAGCCCACGGCCCCTGCCATCGCCGCAACGCCGACAGCCACCCCGCAAACGGCCTTTACCAGCATCGACATTGGTGACATGATGGCCGAAATAGAGTCCGAAGAATCCGCCAGTGCGGCCACTGAAGACTTACCGGAGCTTACCGACGAAACGCTTCACCTGGCCTGGGAGAATTTTAAGCGCGACAACACCGGCACAACCCTGGCCGTAAACATGAAGCGCGCCATCGGTAAAATTGTCGGCGATGAAATTCACGTCCGCATCGGCAGCCAGCGCGTGATGGCCTCCTTCCGGGAAGACACCAGCCTGATCCAACACCTGCGGGACACCTTCAAGCGCCCGGACCTGATCATGCTCCTGAAGGTAGACGAGAGTCTGAAGCCCAAAAAATCTGAGGTAAAACGGAGGCTGACCGCTAAGGATAAGTTCCTTGCGATGCGGGAGAAAAACCCGGCGATTGATAGCTTGCGGAAGCGGTTTGATTTGCGGCCGGAGGAGTAGGGAGTCGGGAGTCGGGAGTCGGGAGTCGGGAGTCGGGAGTCGGGAGTCGCTGCCGCAAGGGCCGTTCGCTGCGCTACGCTTGCTCACCTTTGACAAATGGAGAAAAGATAATGATTGATACCTGAGATAGCATATCCAGACTTAAAATTTTACCGCCCAGATATCCTCCCCTTCCAGTATTTCCCGGCCAAGATTACACCAAGCACCCCCATCGTTCAGTATCCAGCTGTCGGAGGAAACCAATACCGTATCGTTGGGCAAGGCGATCAGTTCTTTGTCGGGATTATAGGCCAGTATTATTTCCCAGTTGAAGCGGTGGGTTTCTGAAAGTTCGCGAAGCATTGTTTTCAGACGTCCGGAGTTGGAGACGGGCTGATCGAAGTACCAGGTCACTTTTGCTGCCGGGCGGAGCGCCTCCCCTACCCTTAGCAATGCGGGTACGGTATGGCGGACGTGTTTGTAGGTACCGTGAACACCGGCGAGATCGCGGTAGGTTCCGTCGCGGGCGTGGAGGACGAGACCTCCGCCGAAGGCACTTTCTAAGAGGATGAGGAGGTTGAAGCCGTCGATGGCGACGGTCCTTCCGTTGATCTCGGCTAAGGGAAGGCGGCGTTGTTCGCGGGCGAAGATGGCATCGGCGGCGGCGGAGACGCGCCCTACGGCCATCCGCTGGCGTTTGTTGAGGCGGTAGCGGTTGCCTACGAGTTGGAGGGCGGAGTCTATGCCGTAGTTACGGCTTAAAAGCCAGCAGAGATCGTCCGTTGCGCTGGTAAGGGCCGGGTGGTGATTGGGGGCGAAGAGGGCGGGGTCGTTGGGTTGGGGGCCTCGGTTTCTCATGGGGTTGGGGTGGGGGGGGGGGGGCCCCCCG
>CAYWMW010000085.1:14233-15051 GCA_964458975.1 uncultured Lewinella sp.
GGGGGGGGGGGGGTGGGGGGGGAGGGGGGGGGGGGGGTGGGGGGGGGGCGGGGGGGTGTCGGTGGGGGGGGGGGGGGGCGGCGCTGCGCGCCGCGGCAACTAAAAATGGGCGCTTCTTACCCCGGACTTCGTCCGGGGCTAATCATGGGTAATCGCTACGCGATAAGGTTACTCATCTATAATCGCTACGCGATAGCAGTTTTACCCAGCGTGAATATAGGTACCTCTCCACCAAACGAGCCGCCGGGAGCATCTAGCCAGCAAACAAAACCACCATACCATGTCTGATAAAAAGACGCGTCGGGAGTCCCCCGCCGTGAACGCTGGCTCTATGGCCGACATCGCCTTTCTGCTGCTCATTTTCTTCCTCGTTACTACTACTATTCAGGAGGATAAGGGGGTGCTCGTCAAGCTTCCTATTTGGGACGACGAGCCCATCACCCAGCCGCTTGATGAGAACAACGTATTAACGGTCATCGTCAACAGTAGTGACCAGTTGTTGATTGAGGAAAAGTCTGCCTCCATTGATCAAATTCCAGCTCTTCTGGCGGATCATATCATTTCTCCGTTGCGGAAGCCGACTAATGCAGTAGTGAGTCTTACGCACGACCGGGGCACCAGCTACGCCAAGTACCTCGCCGTCTACGATGCCCTGAAACTCGGCTACCAAAACATCTGGGATGACGCTGCCAACCGGGAATACGGCAAGGCTTTTGACCTCCTTGAGGTCGCCGACCAGCGTAAGATCAAGGATGCTCTACCCATGGTCATCTCTGAAGCGGAACCTAGCGATATTGTTAGCCTTTAGTCCTTAGGGT
>CAYWMW010000086.1:0-11640 GCA_964458975.1 uncultured Lewinella sp.
CAGGACCACGATCACTCATTTTCACCAGAATAACTTATTATTCCGCAACCCCTTAAGGTAAAAGCAAAGACGCTTCTACCTGAGTAGAAACGTCTTTGATTCAATCTTAGTTCCAAAGATAGGAATTAGATTAGATACTGATTCCGATACCGATGTTGTGGGTGCCGTTGAACACGCGGGTGTTCCGCCAGGCGTAGTCGATACTAAAGCTGCGGCTGGGATCACCTTTCTTGAAGGGGACGCGGATGCTGGCACCTGCGCTCAAACCATCGTAGAGGGGTACTTCGGTTAGTTCGCTCTGCTCGATGTCGGTACGGTAGCCAACGCGGGCAATGAACTGCTCCTTGAAGGCGTACTCTGCGGCAGCACCAAGTTGGTCGCGGCCGAAAGAGTTGGCGGTAAAGTTGCCGATAAGGGTAAGCCGGTTTTTGGAGTCGTCCGCACTCGTCAGCAGGTCATAAGATGCGCCGACGTTGAGCAGCGTAGGCATCTCGAAGGCGAAGGAGCGCTGCTGCAGGGCGGTCTCGAAGTCGCTATCGGAAGTAGTTGCCAATACGGTAATTCCCTGCCCACCGTAGCTCATCCGGGAGCCGATGTTGCGCAGCGAAAGGCCGAACTTAAACTCTTCTTTCTCACCGGCAACGTACTGCACGCCAGCGTCGATGGCGAAGCCGAAGGAGGAAACATCGCTAGTCCCTTCGCTCACCCCACGCAGGGTAACACCAACGGATACTGCATCCTCGAAGGTGTAACTGTAAGTGAGGCCAATGTTGAGGAAGTTGATGTTCAGGTCACCGCCGGTGCCTTCCGGCTGGGCGGTGGTGGTTACGGGTATGTCGCCAAAGTCAAGGCTCATGATGCTGAAACCGATGGCGCCGCCTTTACCGCTGGAGCTGGCCACACCAATCGCCTGCATGGCGATGTCGGTGCCCTGTAGGTAATTGGCGTAACCGAGTTTCACCTCGGTACCGGTGAAGCGGGAAACCCCGGCGGGGTTGATCCGCATGGCTTCAACGCCAAAAACGCTGGAGGTATTCATGGAGTGCAGACCGGCGGAGGTTGCCCAGGGGTTCATCAGCAGTTGCGCTGCCCCGGCTTCTCCCTGGCGGTCAGGGTTTCCGGCAAAAGCGACGGAAGTCGCCAGGCCGAAACAGAGTGCGATCAGGTAGATTTTCTTCATGCTACTGTACTAGTTGAGTCTTCTCCGTAGAAGGAGAAAGTTTTTTATGTGAAGCGACGAATCGCTAATGGTTGATTTTTTTGGCGCTGACGCAGGTGCAATGAAAGTTGTTAAGGGGTGAGGTACAGGATTTTAGCCCGAGACCCACTCCAAAAAACGTTCTTTGCACCTGCGGCCGCGCCACCTTCACGTAAGCTCGTGAAGAGAAAAAGTGCCACCCGCTCCGAAGACGATTGCTCTTCGGAGCGGGCAGCAATGGTGGTCTAATTACAGGCCGGTTGGGTCAAACTGGCGCTGAACACCGAAGAACTTCAGCGTCCGCTCACCAAGCCCGGGCGCACTCACGTGAATGAGGTAAACGCCGCCCGATACGGGGATGCCCCTGAAGTTTTTAAGGTCCCACTCCAGTGCAGGAGAAATCTGGCGCTGGCCAACCGCACGGGTCTCCTGACGCCGCAACATGGTCGGAACTTCGTCACGCTCATACTTCCGGATGAACTTGCCATCCAGCGAGTAGATCGTGATCGTGGCCCGCGCAGGCAGGTTAGTGATCTTCACTACCGTTTCCAGCGCACTGTCTTCGTAGCTACTGAAGCCGTAGTACGGGTTCGGAACTACGTTGATCATGTCCAGTTCGCGCTCAACAGCAGCGGCATCGTTGTCAGCAGCAGCCTTGCCGTCTACGCTGAAGCGGTAGGTCGGGTAGCCATTAGCATCTTCGGTTCCTTCCGCAAACTCGTATTTGTTGTTCACGCGAAGCTTGATCGTTGCATCGTTCGGCACAATACCGTCTTCGTAGGAGAGGAGTTGTGAGCCAGGAGACAAGAGCGGGAAGCCCGCCCAGATGATCTCACGGATCGCGTTCACCTTACGGCTACGGGATGGGTGCGGGTTCAGGCGGCCTTCCAGGAACTCACCACCATCGTAGGGCAGCTTCGTGACGTAGAAGTAGTGCTGACCACCACCAACGTAGGAATAAATACCCGATGTAGGCGGCCCGGGAACGGGGTCAAGTATAACATCAGACGGGTTCCAGATCATGTCGTTACCGTTGTTCTGGGCGGTGAAGTCTCCTTCACCAATCGAACGGCCGTCATAGAGGCTGTTCTCGCCCCAGAAAATTTCGAGGCGCTGGCCGGTTTCCACGTCTACTGCGTAGCCGGGGAACCAACCCATGCCGAACTCACGGTCGGGGTCAGCGTTGGTGTCTACTTCCGGAAGGCCATCAGCTCCGGCGTTCTTCGTTACACTGCGCGCGTCGCGGGTATCGAACATCGGGCGATCGTCCCCTCCTTTAGCAGGCTCGTTATTAATGATGGCATCTTCGTAGAACTCACTGGAGGTCTCGATGACGGGACAACGCGACCAGAGGTCTTTGTTGGACGTCAGGACGATGTCTACGTTAGACAGGTCTCCCATACTCAGGCGGTTCAGGGCTGTACCGTTCGTACGGTTGATCCACGCAGGAGAGAAGTAGGGAATTCCACTAGTGGGCTCTTCAAAGTTCATCAACTGGTAGGGGTAGATACCGGGGAACAAATCATCGTATGCTTGTTCGGGGTCTTTCTCCTGGAATGTCTCCATTTCACCGGTGTGGACGTAGTTGGTCAGTTCCTGACGTACCTGTACGGGCAGGCCGGGGATGCCAAAGTCGAAACCGTCGGGCAACCAGGTCAACCAGTTGTCGCCGTCCGGATCATCGTAGGAGATGCTCGCACCGATGACGCCGTTGCCGGTAGAAATGATTTCTTCATCTCCTGGCTCCGGTACGTCTCCGATGTTTACGGAGATACCGTATTTTCTGTTGGTACCAGGCTCGGTGATGATCTGCTCGTTGCGCTGATCGATGGAGCGCTCGCTCATGATGGTCATCGCGCCAGGGTCCGTCAGGTTGCGAAGGATCCAGTTTACGGGCTCGTCGATGTTTTCATCGCTCATGTCGGCATCTACGAAGGTGATTTCGTACTCACCTTCGATCACGTCTAGTGGGTTAGCGACAAAGACATCAATCGGTCCTGCACCAGGTTCATAGGTCAGTTCCGGGGAGACAATCTCGCCGGCGGCAAAAGCAGCTTCCATTTCTTCACGCGTCTCGGCGTTGATGTCAAGGAAGGTACCGTTGTTGCCCTCACCAGAAATACGGGTCACCGTAGCGCCGTCTCCATAGTCGGCCATCAGCTGACGATCAAGGATCGGGCGGGGTATAACCTGGTAGAACGGGCTACCAGTCTCATTATCACCAATATTCCGGCTGGACGCCTTGTACTGCTGGGGCTGGCCCGGGTTGTCGGTATCAAAAGGATCGTAGTCCTTATAGTTGTTGTAACCGTAAGCAATCACCGCAAAGTAGTAGCGGCGGTGGTTGATCAGGCGGGTATCACCACTGGTAGCAAATGCATCCTGGGTGATGCGGAAGCTGTGGCGGATGCCATTGTCTGAGCCGGAGGCTACCAATTCAGGTGCCAGAAAGGGTTCAATGAGTGGGTTATCATCCTCGTTTACGGGCTTCCAGTTGAAGACCGTCGTGATCCCGTTGTTGAGATCAAACTGAGCGATCTCACGAACGCGCTCGGGATCTCCTTCTTCCGCAAGAGATACGTCTGAGTTGGAGAATTGGAAAACACGGTAGCCCTCAAAACGGTAGAGGCTGTCTACACCCGTTGGGATACCAAGACCTGCTTCCACGTACTGCTCGCCGAAATTGTTGCTGGCGCGGCTGTTGCTGAGCAACAGAACAACTTCACGGTCGAGCTCGATCACGTCAACATCCGGTGCGTCGGGGCCATCACAGATATCAAAACAGTTATCGAAGAGGCTCTGTGCCAGATCATCCGCCTGCTGGAGACGCTGGATAGATGGGTTCGGGTACGTTTGGTCCGGAACCCAGACTACACCAACAATCAGTTCGTTCACAGCTCCGGGCTGAAGGGTGAAAGGACCGGAAGCCTGGAGGGTACGAGGATCCCGAATGCCGAGATCGGCGGTTACCATATTGAAGCCACCGGTTACGTTAGGTGCGTCGGAGAAAACGAAGCGGGTTATTTCGCAGCTTTCGTCTTCATCGTAGCCATCACCACAGTTTTGCAGTACACTATTGTCTAGCCAGCGGCCTTCCAGGTAGTTGTAGTATTCCTGGGCGGTACCGGGGTCGGTCGTACCGGGGTCGGGGCTACCGACACCTCCATTGTAGATGGTGATGAAGGAACTCATACCGAGCTCTTCTTCTCCAACCTGGATGCCTTCTTCGTTAAAAATTGGCTTGATAGGACCGCGGAAGTAATCTACCCCCAAAATTGGCACTTCGTCACAGTAGGTTTCTACACCGTCACAGTTACAGCTGGACCCTAATCCGTCCCGTGCATCAGAGTTGTATACGTAGGCCAGGGAACGCGTGGTGTCCGTACCTACGTAGTCGTCCTGAAAACAGCCGAGGTCGGCATCTACCCACATCGCGAAATAGGTATCAAAAATATCTTCCGGCGCACGGTTGATCAGCTTATAGCGCTGGAAGGTCATGCTGTTGATGTCGTCCGAAGTGGTATAGGCGAAGGCCTGCACCTGAATTTCCATCTGAATCTGCGTAGGCAGGTTTGATTCACGGTGGACGTTACCGGCATCGTTGTAGATCCAGAAGGTCATTTCTTCGGGGAACTGAGGTGTTTCACCACAGCCACGAATTTCGATGATCGGGTAGTCACCAAGGGTTGGGTCGTAGATACCATCGAGGTCTTCGTCCCAGAAACCGGCGAGGCCCTGGGTAGTGTTGGGCAAGTCGAAGCCGTGCACATCAAAGAAGTACTCGTTACCCGTTGCTGGCCAACCGAGAATATCATCCGGCAGGGTTCCGGGGTCAAGCTGTTGCCCTTCAGCTTCTTCGAAGGCAGCGCGCAGCTCACGAATGCTTTCACCGGCGACGGTGAAGAACCGGTCCCACCGGGCACAGGTATCTTTTGAGGTCAGGCCTTCATCCGTCAGCGGGCCAGAGTAAAAGTCAAAGTTACCTCCGCTACGGCCGTACTGCTGCGCGGCTACTTTGAGGCCACCGCCTGGGTCTTTACCCCCGAGCCAAACGGCACCGGCGAAGATGGAGCTTACCTCCGGCACGCCAGGTGGTACTTTAGGTACAACGTAACGGCCATCGGAACCATTCCACCATACGTCACCGCCGGTAGTAAGGCGGGCGCGTACGTTGTTGATGTCCATATCTGTCTGAGCGGTTGCATTGTCACAAGCTGCCCGAAAGTCAATTCGGTCCTGCTGGGAAGACGCAGTCGTCGGGCGGCCACGGTCGGGGCCTTCTTTAGCCCCGAGCCCCGTAGGTGCGGCAAAACCCACCAGAGCGATTAGAGAAAGTATGAGTTGATTAACTCGCATAACTTAAATTTTAATAATTGGTGGTATTAGTTTTAAAGGCTGAACTGTGCACCGAGGAACATCCGGCGGGGCAGCGTGAAGAAGCCGGGGTTGAGGACGTTCCACTGGTAAGACGCAAGGAACCCATCCACCGAACGGCTGCCGGACTCGATATTCTCAATCTCATCACGGCCAAAGACAGACTGCAGGTAGCCCGGGTCTTCAGCAGAACCAGTTACAGAGTACACGTTCAGGATGTTACGGCGATCCAGGATATTGGAAACCCGGAAGTAAACATTCATCCGTGAGTTTGCACCGATTTTGATGTCTTTATTGATCTGGCCGTTAAGGGTGAAGTTGAACGGCTGGCGCGCACCATTGATCGCTCCTTCGGTATTTGAACCACCAAACTGAGTTGGGATAGAGTTAGCGGTGTACGGACGGCCGGAAACTGCGGAAGCTTGCAGATTAGCCCCCATATCCTTGAAGATGCCCGGCAGGTTCGTATTACGGCCTACGCGGTAGTCAAGTACAAGGTTAACGCGGTGGCGCTCATCAAAGTCGAGCGGGAAAAGCGTCCGCAGGTTACCCCGGTTACTCAGACCACGCTGAGACTGCTGGCTGGAGCCCGTACCGTCAGCAAACTGAAGGGTGTAGTTGGCGTTGACCGTAAAGTTCGCCGTACGGCGCAGGTCGTAAGTAAGGCTGAAACCCTTTACGGTACCAAAATCCTGGTTGTCAAAAGTCGTGTAAGAGCTAACGGTCGGTACCGGAAGGTAAGTCCGTAACTGAATCATATCACGCATCTCCTTGTAGTAAGCCGTGATGGTGAGGGCGGATGCCTGAGAGAGTCTGGTTTTGAACCCTACCTCATAGTCAACCGTGCGCTCCGGGCGGAGGGCCGGGTTATTGAACGTGCCACTGTTGCGGTCATTGAAGAAGAAGTAATCCAGCGGAGTAGCGTAGCTGTTGCTGGGTGGGCGCTGCAGGAGGACGTCGTAGTGCGCAAAGAAGTTGGCATCCTTAGAGATCGGGAAAGAGAAGGCCAAACGTGGCATCACGTTGAACTGTACTTCGTAATCCTTGAAGGAGTCGTCCACGGAGAAAGCATCGGACTTAATGAAGTCAGACGTTTCGTGAACGGCCGGGTTGGCGTACTTAGGCGTTGGCAGAAGGCCACGTAGGGCATCAATCTCCAGCGGGCTGTTGGTTGGTGCGCCATCGGGGCGGAACCAGTCTTCTCCTCTACGGTAGGCAACTACGTTTACACCGTCGTTGACATCGGTGTATACTTTGTAATCACCTCCAATGTTACCGGGCTTCTCGCCGCCGAAGTTGGCGTGGAAGTCGTCAGCACCAAGAATTTCGTAGAGGCTGAAGGGATCCTTGAGCACCCGTGTGTTGGCATCAAAGCGGTCTACCCGAACACCGACACGGAAGATCATCTTATTGATCGTAAACTTATCCTGAAGGTAGGCCGCCGCGTAGATCGGACGGAAGGGAGCAACGTTGAAGGAGCGCCGTCCGTCTTCTCCAATCGTAAAGAAGTCGTCGAAAGTGCCATCGTACTCGTTGCCGAGGTAGTCGTAGCCGGAGTAACCAACGAGATTGTCGAAAGTTAATTCCCGGGCGCTGAACATGTCCAGGCTAAGCTGGCTGGGGTCAAGCCCGTCAATGTTTACAAACTGATCGAGCGGGACGCCAAGGCTCTCCCGGATAGCACGGAAGAACTGCCCGTCGTTGTCCTGAATAGTTGGAGCAAGGACGTTGAACTCCCTCTCAACAACACCACCTGGCGTAGCAACGGGAATTACCTGAGAACCAATGACCCGGTTGTTTTCGTCTACCGTTACCAGGTGCTGATTTACCCGGTTACGGGCAGCATTCCATAAACCTCGTGGCGCTACACCGTAGCCACGGTCCGTACGCTGCTCGTAGATAACGCCCAGCTGGATGCTGTGACGGCTCTTGTCCGAGCTACCAGGAACGATCTCGAAGGAAGCGTTGGCCTGGAAGGTGTACAGATCGTTACTTCCTTTATTGAAAGTATTAAAAACGGCACCAACATTGGTATCGAACCATGTATTTACGTACTGGTTGTTCGTCCGCCCGTTGATGGTGTAAAAGCGATCGATATTGATCGGAACGATTTCGTTTTCGCGGAAATCGAAGAATGTAGAGGCGCTACTTACTCCCTGAATACCAAAATCACCCAGGGTAAGCTCCTGATCTCCACCAATACCCAATATGTTGTTGTAGTTAGACAGCGTTGGGTTCCTTGAAGTTGAAGGATCGAAAGAACGAATCACTTCCCGGTAGTCCGAGTGAAAGAGCGAATCAAATCTTCCCTCGGCAAAAGCAAATACCGGGATGTAGTCAATATCGAAGTTTCCTACGTGGCCGTAGTCGAAGAGGTTATCGCCATGAATCGGGTCAGCTACGTCACTGCTGGTGTTCTCTACTGTAAACTGGAGGGTGTAGCTGGCGTTACGAATAATGCTGCTGGAGCCAGCCCCCCCGTCGGCTACGCCAGTACCGCCAAGGCGGTGGCGGAAACGGACGTTGCCCCGGTAGTTCTGACGGTTCTGAGTTGGATTGCGGGCTGCGTTCAGCAATCGCCTGTTACCGGGAGTAAATTGATTCTCACTTCTACCGTAAGCACCGGTAAACGAGATATCGATGGCATCGCTAAGTCGTGCATCGATCTTACCGTTAAGGTTGATCAGGTTAGAGGCTTCAAAGGGGCGGGTATTCAGAAAATCAACATCATCGTTAGTGATAAAGTCCGCAGAGTTGAATTCAATCAGGCGGTTACCTGAGTTCACAATGCGAAGCGGATCAGCTTCCAGTTCAGCAAGAACATCGTCCTTAGCAAGAATAGCGGGGATAGCAGAAGGGGTATCATCCTCTGAATAAGAATACCGCCCACTAAATCGGTAGCCCAAGATAGAACTCCCCTGAGCGTTTTTAAGGATCGGCCCGTTTACAGCAAGACCTACCAAGCTCTGGCCGTAGTTGTCCAGGCCTTCGCTCGTTTCCGCCTCGGCGTTAATGCTGAAGCGGTTGGCGGGGCCTTTGGTGGTGATCGAGATGATACCACCCGTTACGTCACCGTAGCGCGCTTCCACACCACCGGTGATGACCTGTAGCTGCTCGATTTCTGAATCGGGGATGCTTGTCGCACTTACCCGGACACCGTCAACGTAGTAGTTGGTTGCATTGGCGCGTGAGCCCCGGAAGTTGATCTCGCCACCTTCGTCAGCTGAAGAAGCTCCGGCGGTGATCGATGCGATCTGGTTGATGTTTCGGGTAGGAAGGTTTCGGATTTCCTCCGAGGTAACCGTCTGGCCGGAAGTCGTATTGTCCTGCTCAATGAGTGGCTTACGGAATTCCCGGACCACAATTTCGGTAAGGACCACACCACCATCGTTGCTCATTTCAATATCGGCAACGTTCGTTTTACCGGGCGTAACCACGATTCCGGTAAGGCGGATTCCCTGGTAGCCCGTGAAATCCGCTTGGATATCGTAGGTGCCAGGATCAATATTGGAGAAGTAATAGTTACCTTCAAAATCTGTGGTAACACCGTTAACGAAGGCGCCCTCCTTAAAGAGCTGTACCGTCGCAAACGGGAGTTCATCGCCACCGTCCGGGTCCGTCACCTTACCCTTAAGGGCAGTTTGAGCGAAAACAGAAATGGAAACAAACACGAGTAAAAAGAGGAGTAATGTTCTTTTCATACCTAGTGAGTTTAGTCTAAAACAATGCTTGGTCACCGAGCACGGTGAGCCTAGTTACAAAAGTGAGGCACGGAGGCGAGATTTTTTTTGCTGATTGCCGCTGAGCAAGCAAGCCGACAAAAACGAGCCTCATTCATGATATAATCGCAAAAGTAAACAAGTTTACCGTAAGCTCATCTAAAAGTACATACCTTCGCTGTATGGCAGGGAAACCAGGTAAAACTACCATCCATGATATCGCCCGCGAGTTAGGGCTAAACGCCAGTACCGTAAGCCGTGCACTAGCGAACAACCCGGTCGTCAGCAAAAAAACCCGAGAACTCGTACGCGCCAAAGCAACGGAGCTCAACTACCAACCCAACCGTATCGCTGCTGCACTGCGGCAGGGCCGGTCAAATATTATAGGCGTTATCGTTCCTGCAATTGACCGGGCTTTTTTCGCCAGCGTCATCAGAGGCATTGAAGAAAAAGCCAACGAACAAGGTTTTCATATCATCGTCTGTCAGAGCTATGATTCTACCGAACGGGAACAAACCATGGTTAACACCCTGCGTAGATTGCAGGTAGACGGCATGCTCATTTCGGTAGCAAAAGACGGTAAAACCGAAGAAGCATACTACCGCCAACTCATCGATGGAGGCTTACCCATTCAGTTCTTCGACACCATCCCCGAAAGGCTAAACGCGCCCGCCGTTGTCATTGACGATGAACTGGGTGGCTTCGCTGCCACTACGCATCTCATCAATTCGGGCTACCGCCGCATCGCTCATCTTCGGGGGCCGCAACACCTCCACATTTACCGCAACCGATACCGGGGTTACCTCAGGGCACTTACCGAAGCAGGAATACTAGCTAAGGACGAGTGGGTCGTAGACATAAACTCTCATTTTGATACGAGCCCGGAAATATTCAATACCCTTATGGGGCTCCCCTCTCCGCCAAATGCCATCTTTAGCGCCAGCGATTACAGCGCATCCGTAGGCATCAGGTCCGCACTACAACTGGGCCTGCGCATTCCGGAGGACCTGGCCTTCGTAGGCTTCTCCAACGAGCCCTTCACCGAAATCATGACGCCGCAACTCTCCAGCGTAGACCAACAGACGCTGGAAATGGGTCGGCGATCCGCCGAACGGCTTTTGGCGACCCTTAATGATGACGCGTCCGCCCTCGCGGCCCAGACCAAACTGGTGCTCTCCCCCCGGGTGATCGTCCGCTCAAGCAGTCAATAACCTCAGGTATGCTCAAATTTCTGATCATCGGCCAGGGGCTGGCGGGCACCCTCACCGGCCACCGGCTCGAACAAGCCGGCCATACCGTTCATTACGCCGACGCCCCCGAACAAACAGCGTCTAGCGATGTCGCAGCCGGTATCGTAAACCCCATCACCGGCCGCCGTTTCGTAAAAAGCTGGAGAATCGACGACCTGATTCCGGAGGCAAAAAACCTGTACGGTAAGCTTGAGCAGCGCCTCGGGCGTACACTCTGGTACGAACAACCCCTCATCCGCACCCTTTACAATCGGGGAGACCTCAACGACTGGCAGGCCCGCTCCGCCGATACCGGCTATGCTGAATATATGGACGACCAACCTGTTACTGGAAACATCCCGACGCTCACCGCTCCCGTTTTCGCCTACGCCGGGGTGCGCCACGCAGCCAGGGTAGACGTAAGTGGCCTCGTCCGGGCCGTGCGTGAAAAACTCGTGCACGAAAACCGCCTAATAACCGAAGAAATTGATTACGCTCAGGTTCCAGCGTTTTTGGGCGCGGACGCAGGTGCAAAAAAAGGTTTAAAAAGCCAGGATCTCTACGACCACGTAATCTGCTGTGAAGGATGGCGCGCCCGCTACAACCCCTACTTCAACTACCTGCCCCACGGCGGTAATAAGGGCGAAGTACTCATCGTCAAAACCAAAGCTCCCCTTCTCGACCGGATGTTCAAGCACCGCGTCTTCCTCGTCCCTCTGGCCGACGGTACTTACTGGGTCGGTGCCACCAGTGAAAACCGGTTTACGGACGACTCCCCCACCCCCGAAAACCATCGTTTCCTGAAAGACCGCCTCGCCGAAATCCTGACCGGCACCGAATACGAAATCATCGGCCACCGGGCCGCCGTCCGCCCTACGGTCAAAGACCGGCGGATGTTCATCGGCCAGCATCCCGAGGTGTCAGGGCTTTGGATATTAAATGGCCTGGGGACGAAAGGAGCCTCCCTTGCGCCCCTGGGCTCCCGCTGGTTGGTGGAGGCTATTCTTGAGGGCAAGGAAGTTCCTGCGGAGGTTAATATTCGACGGTTCCAGCCGCTGCACAGCCGAAGTGCCTCAGCCTGAAGGCTGAGGAAACCAGCACGGCTTAAAAGCCGGGCAAC
>CAYWMW010000086.1:11740-14991 GCA_964458975.1 uncultured Lewinella sp.
CTGCTCAAAGTTGGTTGCGTTGGCCGCAACAATGGCTACGGGCTGGAAGCGGAAGTGCCTCAGCCTGAAGGCTGAGGAAACCAGCACGGCTTAAAAGCCGGGCAACCTACCGGTCCCTTGCACCTGCGGCCGCGCCCAAATTCTAATTGACCCGCTTAAAAGCATAATCCTGAAAGCGCAGGATGTTGACGAATTTGTTCTCGAAACGATCCAGCGTAGCCTGCTCAAAGTTGGTTGCGTTGGCCGCAACAATGGCTACGGGCTGGAAGCGGAAGCGGGTGTGCATCAGGTCTTCCGGATTGGCCTCCAGGGCGTACTGGAAGCGGGTTCCGTGCTCAGCGGCCATGCGCAAAAAGTAGCGGGTAACATCGTAGCCCACGTAAGCTTCGTCGCGCGGCAATGATGCGTAACGTTCGTAGAACTTCCTGCGGAATTCTCGCACGGCAGGGCTCAGCTTGTCGATGTACACACTGCTGGAAACGTGGACGTTGGTGCCCTCGTAGTAGTCAAAATTGATGCGGGTAAAATCGATCCACTGCGGCAGGCCGTACACCGCAACATTCCGGCCAAAGTCATCCCGGGTCTCCGAGTAAAGAACGCGTAGGAAGTTGGCGACGAAGGATTCGTCTTCGTAGATAGGTACAATGAATACCGTTTTGCGCCCTTGCATGTATTCCTGCAAGCTGGTCTCGGCGTCGTTCATATCTACCTGAATTTCCTCCAGCGGTTCTACTGCTGCGTCACCAGACAAGATTTTGTACTCATCCTGCAGGTAGCCAAGGCGTGCTTTTTGGTTAGGGTCCGTACCGGTTACCAACACTATCCGATCGGCCCGCTGCGTCTTGTAGGCGTGCTGAAGCAAAGACCGCATATGTGTTTCCAGCGTAGGGTTTACTTGAATGTAATTTGGATTGTTCTGACTGATGCCCCCACTCGCACTGTAAGGTGAAATCAGTACGGTCTCTTTGCCACGAACAGCTTCTGCCAGGGCGGATACATTCTTTTTCAGGTACGGCCCAATGACCACTTGAGATTGGTTGAACTCCGGGCTGGCGGCGATGGACTGCACCTTGGCATCACTGGCCCGGCTGTCCTGTACGTTGACGTTGTAATTCACCCTGGCGTTGTTGCGCATATCATCCAGGGCAAGCTTGGCACCGCTGTAGAAGTGTAAGGACCAGAGCGAGTTCGGGTCCACTTTGTCCTCGCTGCCCAGGTAACGGTCCGTCAGGAAGGGCAGCACAAAGTCAACGTTATAGCCGGAGAGGAGGCGTGAGCCTTCGGGGGTGGTTCCGACCTGGGTTACGGGAGACGTTCCCGCCTCCGGGTTGTTCCCGTCCGGGTTGTTGAGAACGTAGTCGGTGTTCCCTTCTTCGACGATGGGCGGGTTGCGCTCTTCGGAGACCATCGTCCAGCGGATGGTATCCATTTTGTCCGTCGGGGCGTTGGCTACGTAGACGTAAGTTCCGGTAGCGGGGTCATAAACACGCCGGCTCTGAACCGGGTCCAGGTCTTCACCGTCCTGGCCCCGGCGGGGCTCGTCGGTAGTGTCGGGCCGTCCGTTTCCGGGGTCTACGGCTGGCTTGAAGAGTTCGCACGAGGAAACGGAGACCAGCAGAAGTGCCAGTACAAAGAAAGTGCTGAGTTTATTCCCACTCGATGGTGGCTGGCGGTTTGGTACTGATGTCATATACGACGCGATTAATCCCTTTAACATTATTGATGATCGAACTACTTACAGTGGCCAGAAAGTCGTACGGGAGGTGGCTCCATTCGGCCGTCATCCCGTCCGTACTGTTTACGGCCCTTAAGGCTACTGCCTGCTCGTAGGTGCGCTCGTCTCCCATTACCCCGACGGATTGCACGGGCAGCAAGATAGTACCGGCTTGCCACACTTCATCGTACAAACCGTGTTCGCGGAGTTTGTTAATGTAAATGGCGTCGGCTTTCTGGAGCAGGTCTACTTTTGCGGGCGTGATGTCCCCCAAAATTCGGATGGCCAGGCCGGGGCCGGGGAACGGATGGCGCTTAATCAGGTGATCCGCCATGCCCAGTTCGGTACCCACCCGCCGCACTTCGTCTTTGAAGAGAAAGCGAAGCGGCTCCACAATTTTGAGGCCCATCTTAGCCGGCAGGCCACCGACGTTGTGGTGGCTCTTGATGGTAACCGAAGGGCCGTGAACGGACACACTCTCGATCACATCCGGATAAATTGTCCCCTGGGCGAGGTACTTGATGTTGGTTAGTTTTTTTGCTTCCCGGTCGAATACGTCGATGAAGGTCTTTCCGATGGCTTTCCGCTTCAGCTCCGGGTCGGAGATTCCGGCCAGGGCGTCGTAGAACTCCGCCTTGGCGTCGATTCCCTTCACGTTCAGGCCCATCCCGTCGTAGCTCTTCAGTACTTCTTCAAATTCATCTTTTCGGAGCAGGCCGTTATCGATGAAGAAGCAGAAAAGGCGGTCTCCGATGGCACGGTGCAAAAGCATAGCGGCCACCGAACTGTCTACGCCACCGGAGAGGCCGAGCAAGACGCGGTCTTCGCCAACTTTTGCTTGCAGCGCAGCTACGGTATCGTCAATGAAGTGTGCTGGTGTCCAGTTGCCCGTACAACCTGCGATATCGATCACGAAGTTTTTGAGCAACTCCTTACCGTCGAGGCTGTGGTATACTTCAGGGTGAAACTGAATGCAGTACACCGGCTTGCGGAAAGCGCCTGGCTTGCTGCCGTAGGCGGCAACTTCTACATCAGCCGTACTCGCTAGTAGCTCGAACTGATCCGGGATTTCCTTTATCGTATCTCCGTGGCTCATCCACACCTGGCTGCCGGCTTCCAGGCCAGCCATCAGGCCTTCCGGCTTGTGGATCGCGGCGAGGTTTGCTTTACCGTACTCGCGCGTTTCGCTCTGTTCTACCCGGCCACCAAAGTGCTGGGCGATGTACTGGGCGCCATAACAGATACCGAGTACCGGGCGCTTACCGATCAGGGGCTCAAGGTTGGGGTGCAATGCACGGGCTTCCCGCACTGAAAAGGGGCTTCCGCTCAGGATCACCGCCTTGATGGTGTCGTCCAGCTCAGGCACCTTATTAAAGGGTACGATTTCACTGTAAACATTTAGCTCCCGTATACGGCGAGCAATTAGCTGGGTATACTGGCTACCAAAGTCGAGGATTAGGACTTTTTCCGTCATGGGGCGAAGGTAGTAATTTGTGTAGTAGACTGTTAGTGTTTTGGTACGTTAGTTCACGCTGAG
>CAYWMW010000087.1:0-11409 GCA_964458975.1 uncultured Lewinella sp.
CAAGTTATTTTTCTGAAACAATGCTTCTATCCTGTACTGTCCTGCCTAGTTTATCTGCCCTCCCCCCACCCTTTGGTCGCCATTTTCTAGCATCGTTAACAGGGTCCCTCCTAAAAAGGAAAGTATGAGTGTCCGTTCTACACTACTCCATCAACCAATTTTGCACCTGCGGCCCCGCCCCATAACGCTTGTTAGTTAAACAAATACGAAGTACGAAAAACCAGTATAGATAAGGAACGCCGTGAGAACAACTTCCGCTTTTTGGGCGCGGCCGCAGGTGCAAGGCGGGTTAAGAAGTTTCGTTTGCAGCACAAAAGTGGTGCTCCTTCGGATGGTGAAGGACAAAATATACAGGAGAATTTTTTAAAAAAGACAGAACGTAAAGCGAACGCCACCTAACGTAAGGCAACTGAAATTCCAAAGGCCAAGCACCTACTTCACCATACTTCCAACAATCAGTTCCGACAAGTCATAGACCATCGCTCCGCCCTCTTTCGCGGTCACGCCGTCAGACATCATGGTAAGGCAGAAGGGGCAGTTGACGGCAATCACATCGGCCCCGGTGCCGAGCGCTTCGTCTACCCGTTCCATATTGATCCGTTTGTCTCCGGGCTCATCTTCTTTCCACATTTGGGCACCGCCAGCACCACAGCATAAGCCGTTGGTCTTGGAGCGTTTCATTTCTACCAACTGGGTATCCAAAGACTGGAGTACTTCGCGGGGCGCTTCGTAGATGCCATTGGCCCGGCCGAGGTAGCAGCTGTCATGATAGGTAATCCGGCGGCCCTTGAACTCACCGCCGCCGGTCATCTTGATCCGGCCACCGTCGATGAGTTCCTGCAAAAGCTGGGTGTGGTGCACGATGTCGTAATGGCCGCCCAGCGCCGGGTATTCGTTCTTGATGGTATTGAAGCAGTGCGGGCAGGCCGTCACCATCTTCTTTACCCCGTACATGTTCAAGGTTTCGATGTTCTGCAGCGCCGTCATCTGGAAGAGGAATTCATTACCGGCACGGCGGGCGGGGTCTCCCGTGCAGGCTTCCTCGTCTCCAAGGACGGCGAAATCAATACCGGCCGAAGTAAGAATTTCAGCAAAAGCACGGGTTACCTTCTGCGACCGATCATCGAAAGAGCCAGCACAGCCTACCCAGAAGAGGATTTCGGGGGTTTTGTTTTCTGCGGCGAATTGCGCCATGGTTTTTACCTGCATAAGTAGCCTTTATTCTTCTTCGAAGGGTTTAGTCTCCGCAATTATTTGTTGAATATCTTTTATAGAAATGCTATCCTTTTCTGACTTGTCGTATACACTTACGAGGAGTAATATCTTGAGACCATCGGTGATCGAACTCTGTTCTTCGTAAAACGTAATTACCCGGCCGCCGCCACTTTTCCCTCTGCCCTTACTAGTAATTACTACGCGGACTTTCCGGGTAGCCGGAGCAATCAGCGTACCCAGAGTTGGATCTTCAATCAATTTTTCAACCAAGGCCCGCAAGTCGTTTTTAAGCGAGCGATGCCGCTTACCCAACTTTTTAGCTTGGCGTAGAAACTTACTGCTGTATTCAATCTTCAAGTTCATCCCACAGTTCTTCGATTGGACGAGCCTCCAGGCGACCTGCCCTGATTTCTTTTAACTCGATAAAACTCTCACGAATGTCTTCCAGAATTTCGATACGCTCCATATAAAGCGCTTCGATTGCTTTCCAACCTTCGATAGGAATGACCGCAGCGGTACGTTCGCCGGTATCACTCATCAAAAACTGAACCGCGCCAATTGAGTTAGTATTCATTATTGATAGATTTAGGAAAATTACGCGTCTTGCATCCACGCTTCACGTGAAGTACCAACACTCCAGGCCCGCTGCTGGTTTTCGATGGAGTTGAAGAGCGGCAGCCAATCCTGCGGGCCAGCGGCTTCGGTGAGGATTTCGTGGCGGCGTAGTTTGAGGATCATCTCCAGGGGGTTGATGAGGACGGGGCAGGCTTCCACGCAGGCGTTACAGGTGGTGCAGGCGTGGATTTCTTCGCGGGTGATGAAGTCCCAGAGATTCTTACCGTCGTCGTAGTTGGTGGCGGAGACCGGCTGGCTATCGTCTTTAGCGAACTCGGCGTTGCCGGAGCGGATGTTGGCGCCTACTTCCTCGGAGCGGTCGCGGAGATCCATCACAATTTTGCGGGGGCTGAGTTTTTTGCCGGTGATGTTAGCGGGGCAGACGGAGGTACAGCGGCCACATTCGGTACAACTGTAAGCACCAAGTAAATCGATCTGGCTCATCTCGAAGATGTCATTGGCACCGAATTCGGGGAGTTCGGCGTTCATGTCTGGCTCGGGGGCGTTGGGGTCGCCGAGGCCCATCATGGTTTTTACCTCGTTCATGATCTCGGGCATGTTCTCCATCGCACCGTTTGGCTTCAGGCGGGCGAACCAGGTATTCGGGAAGGCCAGCAGGATATGCAGGTGCTTAGATTTGGGCAGGTAGTTCAGGAAGACGAAGACCATGGCGATGTGGCCCCACCAGCCAACGCGCTCCAATACTTTGAGCGCGCTCTCCCCCATTCCGCCGAAGACCGCAGGCCCCAGCCAACTGGTGACGGCGAGGTTGGTGTCCGGATAATGCTCGGGGTCGAGGCCCTGGAGTACCTCATCCGTACCGTTCATGGTGAAGATGCAGAGCAGGAGGATGATTTCGAAGATTAGGATCAGGTTAGCGTCCAGCTTAGGCCAACCACTCATCTCTGGCTTATTGAAGCGGGGAATGAACAGGATGTTACGGCGAACCAGAAAGATCACCGTTGCAATGAAGGCTAAAACTGAAAGCACCTCAATGGTACTGATGATAAAGGTGTACAAGCCACCCAGCGGTGCGGCGAAGAAACGGTGTACCCCAAAGACCCCGTCAATGAATATCTCGATCAGTTCTACCTGGGTGAACACGAAGGCAACGTAGAGCAATAAATGCAGTACCGCAGGAATGAGGCGTTTGAACATCTTCTTCTGCCCCATGGCGACCAGGAACATGTTTTTCCAACGTTCACCGGTTGGGCCTTCAACGGCTTCCTGCTTACCGAGTTGGATGTTTTGGTATACCTGCCGGAACTGCCAAAAAGCGTACCCCAGGGCTGCAACGGAAACAAGGATAAAAATGATCGACTGTACCATGCCGCCAAAGGTAAACCATGAGGATCGGCTTCGCAAGGGGTTTGTAGCGAAATTTCGCTGCATGTCGGTTGTCGGTTGTCGGTTTTCCGCTTTCCGTTGTTAGTGATCGGCGGCCGGTGTAGTGCTGCTTACATCGGTGTTCGTTAACCAAACCCTGCATCCTGCGGCCGCGCCCCAAAATCGCTAAAGGATATTGAGCAGGTAAACCGCTAAAAAGGAGATAACCGCCAGCGCGAGCCCGCCCACGAAGGTGTTGTAGCTGATGGTGAGCAGCAGGTATTTTTTGTGCATCACCGAACCGAGGTCGTACAAATCCCGGGCGAGGTCATCGTAGAGCGAGTTCTGATCGAGCTTCATGGTGGCCATGTATTCGATGAATTCGTCTTTTTCGAGCTTTAAAAAATTGCCGAAGTAGAGGAGGCTGGCTTCCTTGCTCTTGATCAGTTTGTCTTTCTTGATTCGGTACTCGGTCACGCTTGGCCGAGCGGAGAAAACAGCGAAAACTACCGCGATGAGCGAACTGAGCAATAAGCTGATAATCGGGATCAAAAACTCGGGATTCTCAAAAAAAGTTTCTTCGAAGAAACTGAGACTTGCGCCAGAAACCGTGATTACGATGGAGAGAATGATCGTATTGATCGAGATCATCATGTTGGCCTTACCGTCGGCAATTTTACTCAGCGTGATGTGGTTACGAAAAGAAGTTCGGTACATGGTATCAATACCGCGACCGAAGTTTTTACCCGTACGGGCTTTCATTTCGTTCTGCGTTATTTTGTAGTTGTCGCTATGCTGTGCGGCTGCATTCTTCCGCCTGGCAACGTCAAATTCCTCCCGTCCAAATACGCTCAGGTACTGAAAATGGAGAAGTACATCCTGCATTTCATGGCCAAAGGCAACGGGGTCTCCAACTTTTCCGGCCCGGGCCTCTCGTTCCATTTGCAACAAATCGTAGCGGCGGCCGTAGCGTTTTCGGCCCAGCCAAGACCAGGCCGCATCGTGCAAGACCCGGACCGGCAGCGGGCTTTCTTTGGTCGCTTCCTGAGCGGCTAATATCCATTTTTCTGCTCCCGCCAGCTTATAGTTCTCTTGCTCTGCCCACTTCAACATTTCAGCTTCGGAGCGCTGCCACACCTCATTTTCACCGCCAATGTAGCCGAGGGGATAAAACAAGCCAGCAATTTCGAGGCGTTCAATGTCCTGGTCTTCGAGTCCTTCTCCTTCAGCAATTTCAACGGCCTTATCCGCTATTTCAATGGAGTACGTAAAGTTATGGAAGAGGTAGATCGGCGCAAGCTCTTCATTGAACCGCCGCCGAACATAAGCACGGGCGGAGGCAACTGCCTTGCGCTCGTTGCCCGATGGCTTGTTTTCCTTCTTGCCCTCGTCCTTACTCATACTTATTTTTTTAGCTCGGTTTAGTAGTTCGGCGAAAGGTAACAATTACAGCCTTTCCACCCCGGCCTTCGCTACTGATGAAAAGATCGCCTGCCGCGTTGAAGGTAATACCTTCTGGCTGGGTAAGTGTTTTTTCCTTAAGCAACTCAATCTGCTTGATGTTGCTTTCCCGGTCAATTACGACCATTATGTTTCCTATGGAGGCAATTACGTAGATGTCTCCGGTCAGGGGGTCTACGGCAACGCCGCTGGGCTTCATGGAGTAGGGCATGTGCTTTCCGTACACAACGCCCCCGACGGCAAATTCGTCCACAAAAAAGCGGGGCTGGGGGTCCATTTGGCCCGTAGCGAGGTCGAGGCCGTAGACGCCATGGCGGTAGTCTTTTTCCTGCGGGTTGAGTTCCTGTTCTTTCGGTACGATCAGGAGGCTGTTCGTTCTTACGTCGTAACCGATGCCCTCCGTGTCGTTGCGGTAACTGAAGTCGGTCTCGATCTTCTCTGACTCAAAAACATCTTCACCTGATCGGAATTTAAACTGATGGACATCTCCATCTCTTTCCAGCACGTAGACCATGCTGTCTACTCTGGAAATACCTTCATAATCCCGGTCTTTACCGAATGTATGGTCTGATTTCACATTTCCTGTTTGGGTATCTACGATGAAGAGTTTGCCGTCTTCATCCTGTATGGCCAGTACATCGTCTTCAACGAACCAGTCGGCCAGTCCACTAATTTCCTTCAGGTCTTTCGGGAGCTTAACGACGTTGTCGGGCCGTTCAAAATCATAGGGGAAACGATGCTCCGCATCCACATCGTAGTGCTCCATTTCAGGGCCTTGAGTATAAGTAATGAGGCCGTACCCTCCGGCAACCAGTACTACCCCACTCAAGATTAGTAAGGAAATAAGGTTGGGTCTTTCTAATAAGCTCATAGACGGAGATTAAACTGGTAAAAGCGTCGTTCTTTTCCCTCATGATTAGAACGGGAAGCCAGCTGCGAAGGCGACTCGCTGCTGTTCACTGTCCTGAAAATAGGTAAGGCTAAGAATAGTTGCCCCCAGCGGAGCTGCCCAAAGGCCACCGCCATAGCCAACGTGCCATTTTCCGCTTTCCTCTTCCCCATCCAGCCATACCCTGCCATAATCGAAGCCGAGGATGAAGCCAGCGATGGTAGGTGCTTCTTTTTTGCCGAAGGCAAACCCGAGGAAGCGAATATCGACATTGTGGGTAAAAAGAGTGTTGCCTAAGTAACGATCAACCCGTGCGGCGCGGTAGTTTACTCCCCCACCCATAGTTGCCAGCTGGTAAAACTCCGGAGTACCTTCGTTGTGCTCAAAGCTTAGCCGGGTAGCGAAATTTATGGTTTTCGTTATCATGCGGTAGAAGCTGAATTGGCCACCGACTTTGAAGTTCGTCAGGTCGCTGTTGTCCAGGTTCCAGGTTTGCTTTGCGTAGATATCGTACTTCAAACCGTTGTCTGCCATCAGAGGGATAGCCAAACTATTCACAGAATAATGAACACCAATACCAGCAAAATTCTGCCGCCCGAACACCCGGTCAGGAATACCGCTGGTATTACGGATGAGCGCAAAGTCGGGCGTACCCTCGTCCAGGGCAATAGACTGATAAAACGGGCCGATGCTGAAGGAACGGCGGCTGTTTTCTCCACGGAACCTGATGGCAGGGTTAATCAGTATTTCCTCCCGGCGCGCCCGGTTGTACTCCAGGATGTCATCGTCGTCAAGGCCTTCGATTTCCCCTTCTTCCGGTTGGCCCGGCCCATCATTACCGATGCCGAAGAAGTTGGCTACCGAGCCGGGGCTGAAGTAGTGCGTATTACCGATGAGGTCTACCCTCCGGGAGAAGAAATCATTAAAGGTGCCTTCGTACTTCAGGCGGTAAAAGCCATTGGTGCTGTAAGTTGCCAGAGCGGTGTGCCGGGTAGTGAAAGGATCGGCCTTAAAGCCGTTGGTGGTTCGGGTGAAGCCTGCTCCCAGCAAAAAGCCATCGTCTATGTTAAAGCCAAAGGCTGGAATAGGGACGGTAGTGTTGGCTTTGTACTCCTCAAAATCATATTGATTGAGTTCGGGGTGTTTGTCTGATGTCCGGTTCTTGAGGTTGCCGGTTTCCCCGGTCATTTTCACCCCTTCCTTTTCGTCGTAGACCCGGGCTTTTAGCTTACCTTCTGCGATAACCGTGTCACCGTCGGTTCCGCCAATGACACGTAGCCGAATTGGGCTATTGCGTCCTGTGAGGACGAAACGATCGTCTCCATCTAGGCCATAAATCACTACTTCGTTGGTTTCGTTTTTATGGAAGACCCGGTCGAAGTATTGCTCGTCTGCACTACCATCTTTTTTTGCGTCGTATAGTTGGACGTGGAGGTCTCCGTTAGCAAGTCCTTTTGCGGAGATGTAGTCGTCTTTTTCGGTACCGAGCACGTTTACGCGAGCGGCGAGATGGAGGTAGTAGTCGTCGGCAGCCTGAATAAGTTGGGCGCGGCGAGCTTTCAGTTTTTCCCCGATGCGTTCAGTTTTCAGGCTGTGATCTTTTACCTCTGGCGGGAATTTGTCCATTGCTTCATCGATCACTTCGTCCGTCATGTTCGCCACGATGGTTTCGGCTTCGGCCTTCATTTCCTCCCTGGTCAGTTGGTTCAGGAATACCCGGTCATTCCACCGTCCATTAAGGGCGCGCCATTTCACCTTGTTTAATTCGCTGGTGAAGGGGCGGAATTTGCGTGCTTCGCCGACGAAAACACCTGCGAGCCCAAGCAGGAGCCCATCGTAATTGGAGTAAACCTGGTCCCGGTCGCGGGCAACGGCCATGTAGCGGGTGCGCTTTCCGTCCTCAAAGGCCGCCCAGCGCCACTGGTCGCGGTGGCGGTCCCAGTCTCCGATCCAGATATCAAAAAGACGCGCGCGGGCGAAGTTCTCATCATCAACGTAATGCTTCCAGTTTTTACGGACCAGTTCGCGCATATCGCTGTTGCTCACAATATTTTTACTACCACCGAAGAAGTCTGTACCGCTCCAATCTTCATCCGGCCGCTGTTCCAGCCAGTACATCTCTCCACCAAAGTTGGTATTGAAAGCACCCAGCCCTTCTTGCTTAGGAACGTAAAACAAGCCAGGGTCAGCACCGAGCAGGCCCAGCTTTCTCTGCATCACCGGTAGGGTTAGCGGCGCGTACGGATGAACAGAAGTAAACACATCCGCGACAATATCTGCGGCAAAAGACTGTTCCAGCAAGCTCGGTAAAATCTGCGAGGGGTTCTTCCGCACGGAACGCATCTGGTACAAATGCCCGTCTCCGCCCTGGGTGTGCAGGCTCATTGTCGACATACCTCCACCCCGGCGGTAAGGGGTTAAACCACCGTTGATGTTATCCACGTTAAGTACGGGAACCTCAATCGGGACATTGTACAGGCTCCGGTAGTGCCGCCCAAGAACAGCCCTTTTGGCCCCACCGAGCATCTTACCCTCCGCCCCACCGAATACGGAAGCTTTAACTACGCTTTCGCTAAGCTTTTCGTAAGGTACTGTTTCAATTTTTTCGTCTTGCCGATCGTTGCGGTCTTCAATGACCCTCCGGTAATAAGCCCGTTGCTCGTTTCCGTTCTCGTCTACGGTGAAAAAGCCCGTGTAAACGGAACCATTGGGGTAAAAATCTAACCGGCTGTAACCAATTTGCCCCGCTACGAAGTTTGCATCGTTACCTCCGTTTGCTGGTGCTCTTACGCTACCAGAACCGGCAACTATCTGCATATATTCTTTCTCGTGTACCAGCATCATATTGTGCTCATGCGCACTCACGAAGATTACGTTTACTTCGTCATCAATGCCCGCTTTCAGCTTATTGATGAATTGCTGGTAGCGCAGGTTCTGAACGTCTTGCGGCCCACCACCTACGCCCTGGACGGCCCGGATTATAGTACCAACCACCGGTAGTGGAACGTAAGCACCGGGGATGACATCAGCCAGCGGAAAGAGATGTTGCCCGAGGCTGAATTTACCACCACGGTTGCCGTTGCTCTGGGTTGGGTGATGCATCATGACGATCTTCACCTGATCGCGGTAGCCTTTTATTTCATCCACAAGGGCGGCCATCATTGCGTCCCGATTGCGGAAATCGCAGCCTTCGCTGACTTCTTCGTCGCGCGTCCAGTCCGCCATATACCAGGCGGAGTTTATGCCGATCAGGCCTACGCGGTCAAATATTTCTTCGTCGTCCGGGCCGGAGCATTGCTTGTTCGGCATAAACTCTATCTTCTTTCCTCCTTCGTCTTCGGAGTCTTCAAAGTAATCTTCCAGGCGGTCCAGGCGACCGAAGTTGCCGTCGCGCGCCAGTTCATTTTCGCCCGGTGTGTAGAAGACCTTGCCGGGTACTTGCTTCAGTAATTTACCGATAGCATCCAGGTGGGCCTTCTCATCCCCGTCTTTTTTGCGCAATCCTTTTTTCCCGGTGATGTCCCCCAAAAGCAGTAGAGAACTCTTCTTTTTCCCGGCGGGCATGGCACGGACCATCGCGTCGAGCGTAGTCATTCCCCGGGCGTAATCGTAGCCCAGGTCGCCGACCATAAAAGTGGAGTATTCAGGTTCGCCAACCGGAGCAACATCAGCGGTTAGCCCCGGCTCATCTTCCAGCGTATGGACTTGGTAATCCGCACAAGCAGAAAACATAAGGGAGAGCGCAATGGGGAGGAGTGCCCGTTGGAGGCGGTAAAGTTTCTTCAAAGTGAGCATATTCAGTTGCCTTATAACCGCATCAGACGGCCGGCGGTTCGGAAATTATCAGGCAGAAGGTGATTAACCACATAAAAACAGGCATACTATGCATGCTACCTTCTATCAACCGGTTAAGGGACGTAGTGAGAACAACTTACGCTTCAGCCTATTTTCACTGAAAATCAAAGCAACTTCCGCAACTGCGCTTTAAAAAACGAAGCACTGTCTTCCGCACTTTTCATGGCGTTGTGGGTATAGTTTCCGCCCTGTTCCAGGTAGTAGCGTTCGAGCCCGGAAGTTACCGGATTGGGCAAAACATCGGCGTAGTTGATGGAGCCGTTGCCCAGTTCGGTGTAATCCCGCGAGACCTGGTGCATGTCCTTGAGGTGCCACATAACGAACCGGCCGGGGTGGCGGCCTACCAGTTCTTTCGGGGTCGTTTTACCGGCGTGTATGACCCAGTACATATCTAGCTGAAGTTTTACCAAATCCGGGTCGGTTTCGTTCAGCATCAGGTCGTAACCGTTTTCGCCGTCGTGGTCTTCAAACTCGAAGCCGTTGTTGTGGTAAGCGAAGCCGAGGCCTGCGGCGGAGACCCGTTCTCCGATTCGATTCAGCAGGTCGGGCAAACGACGGAAGGTTGCCATCGTTCGTTGTTCGGGGGCCATCCAGGGCCAGGTGACGTAGCGCATCCCGAGGGTTTTAGCACATGTAATGCACTGATCGGTGAAGCGATCCATTGCCGCCTCAGATTCCCCTAGGTAGTTTGAAAAACCAAAATGACAGCTGGTATTGGTCAGTTGCAAATCATCTAAAATCACTCGATAATCTATGGGGGACAGACCATAGATTTTGTTCTCCTCCGGCTTGAACCCGTAGGCTTCGAAGTCTTCGTAGCCCATTGCCTTCAAGGCCGTTAGCGTTCCGCACGGATCTTTGGCCATATCCTCTCGTACCGAGAAAAGTTGGTAGCCCATTTTCATTTGGGGGTCGTTGAACATTGTGCACTCGGGTTAGTAAAGCTGTGAAACCGGCTTGGGGGTTGCGGAAAATCTCTTCGTTACAGGGGCTTAAGTTAATAAACTCGTATAAGATTTTGGGCGCGGACGCAGGATGCAGGGGAAGGTTTTTGAAAAGCCCCGTCAACAGCCCAGGCCCGCTTCCGAACCTTAAAGTGCAGAAAAGCGATCAGCTACCATGTACCAACTCAGTTTTGTACCAAACCAAAATTTCCCGACCTTTGGGCTTTTAGCTTTCAGTATCTACCTACCGATTTAAGATGAAACGACTACTTCAAACCTTGCTCCTCCTAACCTTCGTCTGCACCTGCGGCCGCGCCCAGGAAAGAATCAATCCCGTTGTCCCCACCTTTGGCGGCATCTACGCCATCCCCGAGGCGACCGTCCGGCCCGACAGCACGATGGACTATAAAATTGTGATTGATTGCAAAACCGGCGGCGAAAAACCGACCGACTACAGCTTCGCCCTCCACAACGTAGCCCGGATGCTGAACCTCCACGAAGCCGGCGGCGGCTTCAACGACCAGATGACCGTCGTGCTCGCCATCCACGGAGGTGCCACCTTCGCCATCCTCGACAACGAAACCTATAAACGCAAATTCGGCGTAGACAACCCCAACGTGGACCTGATCCGCGAGTTAAAGGTGGCCGGTGTGCAACTCACCGTTTGCGGTCAATCACTAAAAGCCCGTAAGATTGCCACGAAAAACGTGCTGGCCGAGGTTGACATTGCGACCTCAATGCTCACCACCGTGGCAACCTGCCAGATGAAGGGATTTGCGGTGTTTCAGTTTTAAAACGTGACGGTCAAATATTGTATCTTCGTGGCATGATGAAGTATCCGATCGGTATTCAAGATTTTGGAGGTTTACGTAGAGACGGCTATGTCTACGTAGATAAAACGAAGCATATCCACCGCATAATTAACAGTGGGAAGTATTACTTCCTCTCCCGCCCCCGCCGATTCGGAAAATCGCTCACCCTGTCTACCATGAAGGAACTGTATTCGGGTCGAGCCGACCTGTTTAAGGGGCTTTGGATTGAAGACAAGTGGGATTTCAAGGCTATGGAACGGCCAGTGATCTGGTTAAAGTTTGCTAAACTGGA
>CAYWMW010000087.1:11509-14936 GCA_964458975.1 uncultured Lewinella sp.
CTCAAACGCTTTTATTCCGTCATTAAAGACAGCGACCCCTACCTCGATTTTGTTTTCATTACCGGAGTATCCGCCTTCAGTAAAGTGAGCATCTTTTCGGACCTGAACAACATAAGTGATATATCTCTTGACCGGTTGGCCGTCGACCTGGTCGGAATCACTCAGCAAGAACTGGAAAGCTATTTTGCCGAAGAGATGCAAGAAATAGATGCAGATCTACTCAAACGCTGGTACAACGGTTACTCGTGGAACGGAAAGACGACGCTTTACAATCCTTTTTCCCTACTTAGCTTCTTACGCAGTCGTCAGTACCATAACTTCTGGTACGCCACTGGTACGCCAACCTTTCTCATTAAAGAGATGAAGAAACAGCGGTATTACGACATTGGCCAGGTTGAAGCATCGCAGATGGGGTTATCGTCTTTCAACGTCGAGCGGCTCAACCCCGTCACTGTGCTGTTCCAAACTGGCTACTTAACCATTGTCGACAATAGTGAAGGCTTTGGCTTTTATACGCTCAGTTACCCCAACATTGAAGTGAAGCAATCATTGCAGAGACACCTGCTGGAGTTATACCTCGATTACCCCCTCCATGAACCCGGTCTACGTGTGCTTAAGCTTAAAGGTATGCTGGAACGTAACGACTTAGCGGGGGTAGTCACCATCATCAATACCCTCTTCGCCGAGCTACCTTTTGATCATTGGCGCAGAGACGACGAGCACCTCTTCCACGCCATAGTTCACCTGATTTTCAGTCTATTGGGCGTAATCATTCAGTCCGAAGTCCACACCGCCCGTGGCCGCTGCGACGCCATAGTGAAAACGGACCAGTACATCTACGCCTTCGAGTTTAAGCGCGACGGCACCGCCCCAGCCGCCCTCCAACAAATCGAAGAACGAGCTTACCTCTCACCCTACGCCGACGATGCCCGTGAGAAAATCGCCGTTGGCATCAACTTTTCTTCGGAGACTAAGCAGGTGGTAGAGTGGGAAACCGTTAGTAGTGCTGGTTGAACCGTCTCCCCCCCCCCCAAGGCGAACGGTCCCTTTGCATTTAACGGTTATTTTCGTTCTCCCTAATCCTCCAGCACCGTCTTCAGCGTAAGCTCATGCCGTGCCATCCACTGTTCCAGGTCGCCCCAGTTTTCGTTGTCAACGACGACGCTCGTGCCCTCAACGCGGCCAAGGACGGTGAAGCCAACGCCGTGCTCCCGCACGAAATTTTCAAAGTCTCCCGTCCGGGATTCATCCACGGAAACGACAACACGGCTCTGCGCCTCACCAAACAGGAAGGCGTCCTTACGAAAAGCAGCGTCGGTATCCAGCGTGAAACCGTGGCCACCTTCGAGGGCCGCTTCGGTCACCGCCTGGAAAAGACCACCGTCCGCAACGTCGTGCGCAGACTTGATGAATTCTTCTTTGATCAGGCCGAAAATGGTTTTGTGTAGGGCTTGCTCCTTTTCCAGTTCGAAGAACGGTGCCGGGCTGAACTCTACTCCGTGGATGCGGCGCAGGTATTCGGAGCTGCCGATACAATCTTTGCTGTCGCCCACGAGGTAAATCACGTCGCCCTGATCCTTGAAACCAAGGGTCATGCGGCGCTTGATGTTCTCTACGATGCCGAGCATCCCGATGGTCGGGGTTGGGTAAACGGGCTCTACGCGGCCGCCTTCGTACTGGCTCTGGTTGTAGAAGCTCACGTTGCCGCCGGTTACCGGCGTTCCGAAGGCCCGGCAACCATCCCCCATGCCCTTGATGGCGTTGACGAACTGGTAGAAGGCCTCCTTATTGTAAGGGTTACCGAAGTTTAGGCAGTTAGTGATCGCTACCGGCTCACCACCGGAACAAACGATGTTGCGGGCCGCTTCCGCTACGGCAATCATCGCGCCTTTGTAGGGGTCGGCGTAGACGTAGGCGGAGTTACAGTCAGTCGTCACCGCAAGGGCTTTGTTCGTTCCTTTGACGCGCACCAGGGCGGCATCGGATTTGTGGTTTTCGGACATGGAGTTCGTCCGAACCGTTCCGTCGTACTGGTCAGTTACCCAGGCTTTGGAAACGAGGTTGGGGCTGATGAAGAGTTCTTCGGCGGTGGCCTTCAGGTCTGCGGGAACTTTGACGTCGTCGGCTTTGAACGCCTCAATCTTGTCCATGTACTTCGGGCGGGCGGTTTCGCGCTCGTAAACCGGTGCTCCGCCGCCGAGGACGAGGGGCTCGGACGGGACGTCGGCCACCAAAACGCCGCCAGCGTAGAAGTGGAGGCGGCCGGTGTCGGTCACCTCGCCAATTTCTTCACACTCCAGGTCCCACTTATCGAAGACGGCGAGGAGTTCTTTCTCCATCCCCTTCTTACAGACGATGAGCATCCGCTCCTGGCTTTCGCTGAGGAGGATTTCCCAGGGCTTCATGTTCGCCTGGCGGGTGGGTACTTTGTCGAGGTCGATGCGCATTCCGGTGCCGGACTTGGCCGACATCTCGGAGGTAGAACAGGTGATACCCGCCGCGCCCATATCCTGCATACCAACAACGGCACCAGTTTTGATGACTTCAAGGCTGGCTTCGAGGAGCAGTTTTTCCTGGAAAGGATCACCGACCTGTACGGCCGGAAGATCGTCTGCACTGTCCTCCGTGAGGTCAGCCGAAGAGAAGGTTGCACCGTGGATGCCGTCTTTGCCCGTTGCCGAGCCAACGATGAAGACCGGGTTGCCAGGACCGTCAGCTGCGGCAGAAACCGTTTCGCCGTGCTTCACCAGACCAACGGACATAGCGTTGACCAGGATGTTTTGGTTGTAGACCGGGTGGAAAACCACCTCGCCACCAACTACGGGTACGCCGAAGCAGTTGCCGTAGTCTCCGATGCCGCGCACTACCCCATCAACGAGGTGCTTGGTGTGCGGAAGGCTAGGGTCTCCAAAACGGAGGCTGTTGAGGCTGGCGATTGGCCGCGCGCCCATCGTGAAAATGTCGCGGTGGATACCACCAACGCCCGTCGCCGCGCCCTGGTAAGGCTCCAGTGCAGAAGGATGGTTGTGCGATTCGATCTTGAAGGCACAGGCCAGCCCGCCGCCAATGTCAACAAGGCCAGCGTTCTCTTCTCCGGCTTCCACCAGAAGGCGTTCACCCTCCCGGGGCAGTGTTTTCAGCCACATGATGGAGTTTTTGTAGCTGCAGTGCTCAGACCACATGACCGAGAAGATACTGAGTTCGTTGAAGTTGGGCACCCTGCCCATGATCTCTATGATTTTGTCGTACTCTTCAGCGGTTAGGCCAAGGTTTTTTGCTACTTCTACGTCTGCTTTAATTTCGTGGGCTGCCGCCATGGGGAGAGGGGAATTTTGGATAAGCGGCAAAGGTAGGAATTAGGAACTAGAAACTAGAAAGTAGAAACTAGGGAACTAGAAACTAGCGCTCTAGTTTCTAGTTCCTAGTT
>CAYWMW010000088.1:0-14912 GCA_964458975.1 uncultured Lewinella sp.
GTTTTAACGGTAAAAACCCGTTACGGGTTAAGACCGTCAGATTAGACAGCCTACGATTATACATAAGTAACCCCGGACAGCGTCCGGGGGTCTTAGAGAGGCGAAGCCTACGAAAAGGTCCCCTGGCAAACCGCCAGAGGACCTCAATAAACACTTGAACGAAAAAGTGGAAACATAACTGTCTCCGAAAGTCTTACTGCCGGATGATCCGTCCGCTAAGCGGCCCGTCAGCAGTTTGTACGCGGAAGAAGTAAGCACCTGCGGCCCAGTCCTGAACTTCAACCCTGATCCACTGTTCACCAGCCTCCAGTTCGGGGCTGGCTTCCAGGAGTACGCGGCCGTTCAGGTCGGTTACCACGAGCTTTACGCGCTGTGCCTTGGCAACCTGAACACCGATCCGGGTGAAGTTCTGCGCGGGGTTCGGGAGGACGCCGAGTAGCCCGGTAGTTTCGGGTAATGCGTTCACCTCCGGAGCGGCATCTGATGGTGCATCGGTGACTACGGCATCGCTCCAGGAAAGGAGTAGAGGATGCGGCACGAGGGCTTTACTGTACACCTCATCCGCTAGGCGTTGATCGCCCGCCAGGTTGATGTAGTCTCGGAGCTCCCCATCGGTTTCGGCCCGGAAGCGGAGACTTACGACCTTGTCGGTCGTGAGGCCATCGGCCCAGCTCATCCATAGGTAATCGGTTCCGTTGCGGAAGTTGGCGTTGGGGTTCAGGTCTTCACTCGTGAGATCGAGGAAGGTGAGCGCGGAGGTATTCCACCGCAGCCCCGCCTGGCCACCAGCGAATACGGTACCGTTTTCCAGGTTGAGTGTAACCGAGATTTCCTCTCCGGCGGAGATAGTACGGTTCTCTATCCCCAGGGAGAGGGGGCGGCCGGCATCGACGACACTGCTCCGTCCACCGTTCTCTGCACCTGCGTCCGCGCCCAAAGAATCGTTTAGGTCACCAAGGCGAATGCCGATGAAGTTGTGGTCAAATCCGCAGGCCTGCAGTTGCTCAATATTGATTTCTTCCGAAGGCGTGCCGGTTCCGTCCCAGAGCGCGTCAACGAAGCGCCAGGGTGAGCCTTGCGGGTAAAGCTCTTCCCTGGCCAAAATCAAGGCCTGAAGGGTGATCATGTCCGACAAGTCCACCTCTCCGTCCCGATTAATATCGGCAGCAAGGAGCAGGAACGGGTTGTCGATCGTGGTCATACCCAATAAATGGCGCTGCAGGATGATGAGGTCGATGGTCGTCAGGCCCGCCCGGGGGTCAACGTCTTTCGCGGCACTAAGCACGTAGCTCTGGCCAACATAGGCTCCGATCTGATAACCGCCGAAGCCGTTCGTCACGGTGGTCCCTTCTGAGGTAGTCACCGCTACGTCGTCAAGCGGCCTTCCGCTCAGGGTGTTCACGAAACCGTTGATGGTCAGGTTATCTCCCACCTGACAGGAATTACAAGCGAGGTTAGGATCCTGCAGGCGCACCTTCACCACACACATCCGCCAGTTGCGGCCACCGATCGTTCCGTCCGGCTGGATGCTGAAGGGATTGATGGCATTATCCCAGACGTACACTTCCAGGTACACCTCGTAGCGGTCTTCACAGTCGAGGAAGATGGACTGCATGTTGATGTCAGCCGCTTCCCCTACCCTGTTGAGCGAGAAGGTCAGGTTTCCGCTACAATCAGCGAAGTTGCAACGCGCCAGGTCTACCGCCTCTACTAGTACAGCGGCTTCCTCGATGATTCCGTCGCCATCAATGTCTCCTTCTTCCAGCAGCGGAGCGAGATTGTACAGGCGGTCTCCCCGGCAGATAAGCGCTGGTACGTAACAATCGTACACACTGAAGATACGCTCCTCCACTACGGTATTCCCGCAGTCGTCAGTAACGGTAAATACGTAGCGGTGCGTACCAATCGGCAGGCTGGTGGAGTAAGTGTAGCTCGGGAAGCTCCCCGTCAGCTCACCAACTTCGTCACTGGTTACTTCTACTACACCATTGTTGTTGATGTCAACGCCCACCAGGATCATTCCTTCGTCGATCTGGCAAGCATCGTTGACCAAAATGGTAGCGATAGCTGGGGCCCGGCATGCGCTCGTATCTGCGCAAATTGAATCAAGCATGACCACCTCAAGCACCGGAGCGATGGTGTCAAACACTTTGAAACGCTGGCTGTATACGTACCGGCCTCCGGGGCGCATTGCCTCCTGGCGGATGTAACCGGCGGGGTTATCACCACATACAGTTCCCGCAGCGGGAAGGTTATTATCGAACAGGCTGTCAGAATCAACGTAGATACTATCAGCGGTCCGAATCAACCATACGTCGGCGTCTCCTTCGGTTCCGCTACAGTTCTCGTCCCGCGTGAGCTGAACAGAAGGCGAGACACCATCCCATTCACACCAGTTGGTAACCACAAAGTTGCGCTGTACGTAGCGGCATTCTTCTCCTTCGGTTGGCAGCAGGATATCGACAAAACGCCAGGTGATGGAATCACAACCGCTGCCGACGATCTGCAGGGTATCCGTAAAGTCGGTACAGTCCGTATTCGCATCTTTCGGGAAGCGGATGGCGTAGCTGAGCGAAGGCGTTACATAAATGTCTTGTACGAACAGGCCCGTACTCAAATTTCCGTGCTGGTCTACCGCTTGGAATCGGCGGCGGATCCGCTCAGGGGAGCAGTTGTCTCCGGTAACTACTGGTTGTAGCTCTACTGCACGTGCCGAGCAGTTGTCTACTACCTCAGGCATGCCAAACAGTTCGCGGAGCAGTGTTGTGTCGTAAGCGCTGAAATTATTCGGAAGGCTATCACAAGCGAGGTTGAGTGTTTCCAGCCCGGTGCAGTAGGGGTCCGTATTGTCGGTAATGAATACCGTTGCGGTACAGAAGTTTTCGTTTCCGGCAGCATCAACCGCGCGCAGTTGAACGGAGAGGTTGAACCCTACATCGTTACAGTCGAAGACAACGAAGTTATCATCCCATTCAGACCAGCCGCTGCTGTCCACTAGCAAGTGCCGGATTTCCAGCGAATCAATTCCACAGTTATCGTAGCTAAACTGATTGATCGCTGCAATCGGTACGCCAATTTGCCCACTTCCGGGCAAGGACAGATTTACAGTAGACTTACAAACCATCACGGGTTCAGACAAGTCGGCAACCCGAATATGACAGTACCGGCCTTCAATTTCTTCTTCCGGGTGGAAACCGGTGAAATGAATCAGGTAGTCTCCGGGAGGTACATCTTCAAGCTGGCGGCTATCGTCCATTTCCAGGATGCGGAATACCGATGTATCCCCGTCTTCACCGAGGCGGAGCACTTCCGTGATGAACGTCCAGTTGGTCGAATCACAGACATTGTTCAGTTCTGGCCGTGGAATTTCGATGTCCGCCAGACACCTGTCATGGTCAACTGCCCACAGCATGATGTCTTCGTCAACAATCGGGCAGTAATGATTGCTTATCGGGCAGCTAAAGAATGGCTGGCCATTGTTTTCAAGCTTAATCGTTTGGAGGTAGGTAGTGGTCAGTACCCGGCAAGGGTCTTGTACCCGCCAGGTCCGGAGGATAGTGGTGCCGCCGTCTTCTGGCCGAATAGTTTCCTCGTCTGAATAATCCGTGATCAACTGAACCCCCGCAGTTCCATTCAGGGCAACCGGACGGCCGCTGATGTAGACAAACGGGTAGCCAGTATACTCGGGTGAGGGGTGATCGTTGAGATCAAGCGGGAAAGTATCGGAACATCCGAAACGAACCTGTACCGGAGGCCAGGCAATATCCGCAAAGCTCAGGCTGCGGAAACTGATCGTTTGGGTACAGATATCTTCGAGCAGCTCATCGCCGACCACCAGGTTGAAGGTTCGGGTTATTTGGGCGCTGGCGCAGGTGCGGAGGGAGTCGTCATTAAAGGCAATGTCGAACGTTCCACAAAAATCAGCTATCTGCGGCACGCCGAAGGTACTTAGTGAGGCGCCGTTATTGTACAGATCGGTCAGTTCAGGGCTAAGTAAGTCGAAAACTGCTGTCACCACATTAAACGAAGAAACGGGAGCGGCACCTTCCTCATGACGGATACGAAGCTCTTCGCCGTCGGCAGAAAGCATCATCCACCGGTAGGCTCCGAATTCGTTTGAGTTCTGGCTACTGGTGATCAGGCTGTAAATCTCATCGGGCCGAAGAACTACCGAGAACCGTTGCTGAAGCACCATTCCTACTGGCCGGAGGCTATCGGGTAGTTCAGGTACCGACAGAAGATTGGTGGGCAGGGAGGCAACTGGTCCGTCGTTGGTCAGGTTACAACAATCCAGGGTTTCTTCTCCTCTCTGGCTAAAGACGGCTCCGAGAAAGTCATTTTCCTGAGGAGCGTACAGGTAAAAACTGAATAGGCGAAGTTCCGTTTGGTTTTCTTCCGTGCGCGTGATTGTGAAGCGTTCACTGTAACGAAGCTGCCCGTCAAAATCCTCATCGGCCATCCAGCAGATGTCCTGATCTGCGGATACGGAATTGCTTTGCATTGTCACTTCACCACCAAAAGATTGAAGGCTTACTTGGTAGGCTCTATCGTCAACGTCATCCGGACAGGTCACTTCAAACTCCGGAGCTTCTACCGTTACGGTAGCCGTACAGTTTGGATCGTCCTGGTCCTGAATAGTGATTACGAGGTCAGCACCACCGGGCAGTATACTGGCTACGCGGACGAAGTCGTTGAAAGTTCCTTGTTGCCCGTTGGGCAGCACCCAGCCATTAGCGTTGGGGTTTTGGGTAGTTACCAGAATTTCCACGGCATATTCATCATCACTGGGGTCGGTGCTTCCGTTGTCGTTGCACACCACCCTTGTATCGGCGATGTTCAGGCTACACTCCACTTCGCAACCGCTGGGGCGCTCGTCTTCGGGAATTGTAAAGGTTGTTGAACAGGAAGCGTCTCCCAGGTCAGCAATCGTGAAGGTAAAATCAGCGCCCAGCAGTGCCAACGGACCAATTGTTACGGTAGCATCATAGAAGTAAGCACCATTACCGTTCACATTATAAGCAACGGTTGGAGGATTGATCGCTCCCGTAGTCAGTTCAAACGTATAAGTATCATCCGTAACGTCAAACGGTGTGCCGTTGTCATCGCATACTGCATTTGAAACAACGGGTTCCAGTATGCATACATTAGAACAAGGTCTTGGTGGTTGAACCGTTGCGGTAAACACACAATCTTCGTCGTTACAATCCTGGAAGCGGAAGTTTTGTGCTCCGTCGCTGATAGGGTAAGGGCCGAAGGTTACCTCCTCACCGTAAGGCCCCGTCTGCCCACGTTCGTTCACCCAGCAACTGCCGAGGTTGATTCCATCGATCACCATTACGAGGGTAAACATATCATCGTCAGGATTCGTCGGGGTGCCGGGGTCCATACATTCCGTGCTGATGATGGTGCCCGAGGTAATAGCACAGCCATCGCTACATGGCATCGGAGCCATGATATCGATGGTTTCCATACAGCAGGCGAAGATTTCATCCGCAACGGTTAAGGTGATGTTTCCGTCAGCAATCAAAAACGGGCCTATTTCGACTTCGGTGCCGTAAGCATAGGTCTGCCCGTTAGTGGTAAAATTGGCGCTGTTGTCTCCCTCGACTCTGATTAGCGCGGTAAAAGTATCATCATTTGGGTCCAGTTCTGTTCCGTTATCGCTACAGTTTACGCTTAACAGCATAAGGTTTAGTGAGCACTGCACATCCATGAGTACGTAGCTGGCACTGCTTTCACAGCCAAACTCGTCAGCGACTACTACGGTGTAAGTACCGCTTTCGGTTACCATGATGGTTTCCATGTCGTCAGTACCCGCTAGGGGGCCGGAAGGCCCTGACCAACGGATAGACCCCGTTTCGTTAGAGGAGTTATAGGTCATAAATATGGAAACCGCCTCACCGGGGCAATGCATCGCTGGCCCAGTGATGGTTAAAGTTTCAATTGGGACATCAAAGGAGGCAACGGTCATGCTGGAGGCAAACCACCACGTATTAAGCGTATTCCGATCCCCGTAGCCCGTAGTATTTGCATCAACTACCATACAGTCGGCAGATGCGTTAGCCTCAAAGTTTGTCCAGGTACGACAGGCATTAGTTCGACACTCACAGCCCGATAAGACCTGCTTAGGGGCTCCATTACCAGGGTCATCGGGTATATTGATGTCGTCGTAGTGCAGGTTGGCCTGCCCACCGTCACTACAGATTGGTCGAATGGGAGTAACACAAAAGCCATTCCGCATTAACTCGCCGTCATACAATGCCCAATGTTGAACTCCCTGGATGTAGTTTGCGAGAATATCTACCGTTGCTCCGTCGGGTGCGCGGTTTCCATCGCCCATTAAACCGTCCCAGGGTACACAAGCAGAGAGCGCCTCTCCACCCACAAACTCATAAGCAATAATCCGGTCCATGTCAGGGTCATACTCTCCGTTGCCGTCAAAATCCAAAATAGCTTGTACCTGCCCCGGCAAGGTGACGGAAATGGGAATACAGAAGGTGTTATTTTCTTGGCAATTCAGGGTTCCTGTTACCGAGACTGATCCACACTGCCCGTCCGGGAAAAGGGTGGCATCCGGCTCTTGTAAAAAAATGAGGTGTTCGGCTACGTTAGCCGTTGCGTTTTCGTCAGCCACCGATTGGCGGTCCAGTAATAAGTCCCCACTCTCTCCTGGCCCAGTACGGTTAAAGGCCAGATTAAATGACAATGGTTGGAAACCAGAGTCCGTAAAGTCAATTTCTGTGACAAAGCCATCAGAGGTGTAAGAGAAAAACTTGGTACTGAGCTCTGCCCCGAAGGCACACTCCGGCAGCTGAGGGTCGAGTTCTGGCACCCTAAATGCCCAGTTACGAGAATATACCCGTCCTGTTTGCACTTCTCCATTATTGGCAATTGTTATATCCCAAAGCCCGATATAGCGAGGACGATTAGCACTGTTCTGATCAAATTCAATATAGTACTCTCCCGCTGCGGGAGCGACAAATGTAGATTCGTCATCAGTCGGATACCCTCCGGTATTAATAACTGCCGGACCTAAAGCTGCCTGCTCGTAGGTCGTGAGGTTTTCAACGTTTGAGTTAACCCTTATCGGGCCAAAAACTACACTTCCGTCAGCCACACTCCGAATTCGGTAGTGGTACTGCCCAAAAGACTCAGGCACACCAGAGTTTCTAAACAAACGAGACATGCCGAGATACACCGTCTCACCTGGTGCCGCGATTCGAAATAAAAGTCTACTGTTTTCCGGGCCATCATAGCTAGCAAAGTCGCCAAAATCCGGATGCCCGACAAAAAGCATTACCGGATCTCCCGTAGCCGTTCTAAGGTTAGGCGTTCCTTCCGCTGGTAAAACAGCATTCGTTATCAGAATGAGGAAAAACCACAATAAATGTACGTAAGGACGAGCCTTGTGAGGTTCAGAAGTCATAATATTGTTGTTGTTCAAGTGTAAATAAGACGAGACCAGAATAAATTAGACACATCCCCATAACACCTTATTTTGGGTGCTAAAAGAATGTTTATTTGTACGTATGTATGTAGATAAAAGTAAAGTCTACTTTTCAGACCAGGGATAAACTACTTTAACTCGCTCAATGCTAAATAATTTTACAAAATATTCAGAGCAGGTAAGCTCCTTGGGGAACTTTATTACTAGAACAAAGCTAACCATTTTCGTTCAAATATAAAAGGGGGAATGACGAACTAGTCATTCCCCCTTAAACCATTTTGTACAAACGGAATTCTATCCGCTATTTAGAAACACGAATCATCGTACGGGAAAGGCGCTCTCCCTTAAAGGTAAGGGTATACAGCATAGTTCCTGTAGGTAAGTTTCGGCCCTGAAGCTTAATAGTATTCACGCCTGCTTCAAACTCTCCGGTGATATCTCTGAGCACTCGTCCGCTCAGGTCATAGACATTCAGGCGAGCGGTACCAGCAGATGGGAGGTCAAAGGTTATCGTCGTCTCGTCTACAAACGGGTTAGGGAAGTTTTGAGATAGACCAAGTTCAGCCACAGCTTCAAACTCAGGCCCGCCAACTACTGCTGGCACATCCGGGTTTGTTGTTGCTGTTACGTTTAACACAACATCCATTAACTCCTCCTCACCACTACTGTAAGCTTCGGTGAAGGTAGGGCTATCAATGAAGCGGACAGCATCACTTAGCATTCCGGGATTTAGCCCCCGCAGACGCACGGTAAACAGTATAGCATCTCCGGCAACAGCTTCTTCTGGCTGTGTCCAACTAGCGGAAATATAGCCCCGGTCAACCAAGCGAAGCCCAAGTTGGTCTTCGTTCAATAAGCCAGGAACAACGTCCTCGATTTCAACAGTTCCTTGCTCAAAACCGAGGGTAAACTGCATACCGGAGATTCGGTTCAGATCCGTAGCGCGTACCGGAAGGTCGAAGAGATCACCACCCTGTAGGCGGCGCTCTTCGATTTCCAGTTGCTGCGTCTCGTTCGAGCTGCGTCCACGCGTACCGTTCAGAATCTCACCAGCGGCAGACTCAATGAATACGGAGTGGTTCAGGTCACCCATCTTGACCGCGTAGAAGTTGTTACTAAGGTTACAAGCTGTTACCTCGGTCAGGTCAATCTTGCGAGGAGCCTCCATCATACGGTTCAGTCCTCCTTCGGCTTCCTCGAAGTAGCTCACCGGTACGAAACGCCAGGTTTCGTTGTTCGGTAGAACTTCGGTGTTGCCAAGGATGATGTTACGCATCAGCAGGCGGTCAATTACGGTCAGGGTACCGCTGTTGTTAAGGTCAGCAGCCATGAATACCAGCGGATCAGTGATCAACTGGACACCAAGCAGGTGACGCTGTAGGATCAGTTCGTCCAGTGTGGAAACACCGTTAGTGGCGCGGCCCTCTTTGTACGGCGTGATCGTGTAGTTACCAGCAGGAACACCTGGGAAGGTGTACTTACCGTCGTCTCCTGTCAGTTCAAAGCCGGTCATATCGCCTTCCATGTCTACTTCGACACCCGGAAGCACCACACCCTGGGGTGTAGTAATGCTACCACCAAGTGCGAGTGAGCCATCGGCGTTACAATCATCACAGACGGTGTTCGGGTCCTGAACAAGAACCTCTACAACACACATCTTCCAGTTCGGGCCACCAACCGTTCCGTCCGGCTGGACGGAGAACGGATTGAAGGCGCTATCCCACATGTATACTTCGAGTTCCACCGTGTAACGGTCTTCGCAAGTAAGCAGGACATCAGTGCTGTCAACATTCGGCACCTCACCGATACGGTTGACGGAGTAGCGTAGCGGACCGGAACAGTCTTCTATGTTACAGCTAGCCAGGCGGCCAGCGTCAACAACCACACCCGCTGTGATTTCTCCACCATCCTCATCAACCACTGGAGTTTCCAGGATTTCAAGATTGGCGATCAGGCCACTGTAGCAGGTCGGATCAGGGATAGAGCAGTCAACGATTTCGAATGGAATCGCGTCGGATACATTGTTGTTACAGCCATCGGTGTAACGAATGATCAGGTTGTGCTCACCCAGCGGCATTGCTGCCTTGATGAAGTAGTTCGGGAACGTACCCTGAACAGCAAGTTCAGTTTGCAGGCGCATTTCCGGGTTACCGTCACGACCGAGGTCAATCATCACCAGCCAGTTCGAACCAGCGGCAGTACACTCACCAGAAATCGTGATTGGAATTTCAACAACGGTTTCACAACCTTCCTCTTCAGTAGCACAGAAGATTTCTGGTACTTCGTAGTTCAGGATTGGGTTCGTGTCATCGAAGATCGAGATGCGCTGCGTGTACGTCCATCCACCGGTTGTAGCGAAGGCGCGTAAACGTCCTTGCTGGTTGGTTTCACCGTCACACTCATCACCACGGGTACCCGCGGCAGGAATTGCGTTGCCGAAGTCAGTATCCACGTCAACGTAAGTAGAATCACCACTCACGATTGCGTAGAAGATAGACTCCCCTTCATCACCGTCGCAGTCCTCATCACGGCTGATGACCATCAGGTTATCAGTTTCAGGGTCGAACATACAGTTATTGATGATCGTGTACTTACGCTCAATGACCAGGCAAGCATCACCGTCAGAGGCGATGGCTTCCACGATGGTATCCTGGAAGGTCACGCTGATGTCGGCACAACCCGCTCCGATGATTTCGAAGCCTTGGTTAGCGTCCAGACAATCCGTCAGGGTGTCTTTCGGCAGTACCATGGTGAAGCCCATGTCAGAGGTAATCGTAATCTGCTGGGTAAACTCTTGCGAGCTTACGTTACCAACAGCATCAACGGCGAGCCAGCGACGCGTAATTGTTCCGGATACAGAACAAGCATCGTAGTTCACAACCGGTTCGAGTTCGATAGATTCAGCGGCACAGTTGTCAATGACAACCGGGCGACCAAACGCAGCCTGTAGGCTCAGTGTATCGGTAGCGTCAAGATCGAACGGCACTTCGTCACAAGTCAGGAAGAGGTCTTCCAGGCCAGTACAGTATGGTAGCGTGTTGTCAACGACCGTTGCATTGGTCGTACAGATATTAGCGTTGCCGCCAAAGTCAACTACTCGCAGTTGCAGTGTTACCACCGTTCCGGCGTCTTCACAGACAACCTCGGCGTAGTTGGCCCAGTCGCTCCAGATCGGAGTGTCCAGTGAGTCTCCTGTGATCGGATCAAGGAGGAGTTCACGGCGAACCAGGATGCTGTCGATGCCACAGTTGTCGTAGCTACCCAAGTCAATCATCTGGCTGTAGATACGGGCGATGCCGTAGCCACCTACACTCACGTTGATGTCACTGATACAGATGGCAGCAGGCTCCTGCGTATCGGCTACGCGGAAGCGACAATCGGTAGTACCGAGGTTGCCACACTCATCAGTGATGACGTAACTGAAGACGTAGTCTCCGGCAGGGAGGGTTACTCCGCGGTCATCGTTGCTATTGATTACCTGAACCGTGTCGAGATCGAATGCATCAATTACGTAGGTAATGATGGTCAGGTTCTCAGAACATGCATCGATAACGTCAGGCACTGGTGCCTCGAAGTTGGCCACACAGTCGAAGTAGTCCATTGGGAAGAGCATCAAGTCTTCTTCAATGATCGGACAGTAGTGGTTGCTAACCGGGCAGGATACGCCCAGCGTTCCAACTTCTGTTGGGCAACTTGCGGGTACAGTAATCAGCAGTTCGTCAGTAGTACAGTTGCTGTTATCAGCGTCTGCGAATACCAGGGTTACGTTGGCCGTGCCCGTAGGCAGCGTCCGTGTAACCGTTGTACCGTACGCACCGGTTTCACCCGTTGCGGGCTCAATCCAGCCGTTGGCACCGTTGCCGTTCACCGTGAAGGTGAACACGAAGGTGTCGTCAGAACCGTCAAACGGAGTAGTACCCGGATCACACGCACCGATCACCAGATCAGCAGTAGAGATTTCACAAGGCGTACCCGGACAGCTTGCCGGTACAGGAATCAGCAGTTCGGCAGTACAACTGCTGGAGTCAGCATCTACGAATACCAGAGTTACATTTTCCGTGCCAGTTGGCAGCGTCAAGGTAAATGGTACACCGTAAGGACGGGTTACTCCCGAAGTAGGATCTGTGTAACCAGCACCATTACCGTTCACCGTGTAGGTGGCCGTGAAGGTGTCGTCCGAACCGTCGAACGGAGTATTACCAGGATCACACGCAGTGGTCACCAGGTCAGTGACGGAGATAGCACAAGGCACCGTTTCCACACAGCCTTCTGGTACTTCAACCTGGAAGCTGACCGTACAACTCGGATCGTCCCTATCGACAATCTCAAACGTAAAGTCTTCCCGGTCAATGAAGAAGGCAATTGACCTTGGGACACCGTATTCTCCGATGTAAACTCCATCTGTTGTCATCCAACCGGAAGAGCTGGTGTTCGTTCCAGTCACCGTGAAGGCGACAACAAACGTATCATCAGATCCGTCGGATGGTGTACCGTTTTGGCGGCACTCAGAAATCGTCAGGTCAGTGACTTCAATGTCACACGGGCTACATGTTTCAGGAGCCTCAAACGTAATTGTGGTACGACATTGGTCCTGCTCCTGGAAGTCAATGAACGTCAGCGTTACATCTCCTTCAGAGATTGGGAAGGTGAACGTCTGGATCAGATCATCAGGATTCTCATAGAATCCTGTAACCGTTTCCTGACCAGGCACTTCAACCATGAAGGCGTTGCCTTCTCCGTCGTGCGTCAGCTGTACAGTTACCGTGTAGGTATCATCGGAAGGGTCGGCAGTACCGTTGTCACTACAGACGTTGCTGAGTTCAACAGCTTCAAGCCGGCAATTCACACATGGTCCTGTAGTCTCAATGAACAATGCTGCAATCTCCGAACAGTTCGGATCATCAGGAATGATCGTAGCTCTTACATCAGTTGCAACACTGATACTATCGTAAGTCATTACTTCACCAAATACACCTCGTTCATCAGGGCGCACAGGTGTAGTGTAGCGGATAGTATAGCCACCAGTTGCACCAGTTGCTCGAATCTGGAAACTGTAGATATCGTCTGCTCCTTCGTTAGGCGTTCCGTTAGGATCACAGATCCTATCCAGGATTTCAACACTGAGCATACATGGTTCCGGCAGACAGTCTTCACCCGGTGCTGCTACCGTAATGGCATCAGAACAAGATGGATCGTTGCCTACACTCGTCACTGTAATGGTTTCAACACCATTCACAGGGTCAGAGAACGGACCGAAGGTTACTACCTGGTTGATAGCGTTCGCGCCTTCACCACCAGCGGTAGTAGACGTAAAGTCAGTCAGGTCGGTACCGGTTACCTCAGCTTGTACACTCCAGGTACCGTCACCGTTACAGAAGGCTTCTCCTATCTGTACGATTGCGATGGTACATTCATTTGGCTCAGAACAAGGCTGCGGAAGCACCATGTTGTCAAAGTCAACGCGACAAGCGTACTGGTCGGCATCCTCTACACGGTAGCTCTGTGTACCGCGAACGTTACCGTCGGCATCGTGGATGAGGAAAGGCCCGAAGGTTTCGGTACGGTTAAAGAATGGTCCTACACCAACCACTGGGTCGGTACGGTCATCACCTTCGATCAAGATCCAGCCGTTCGGGCTGTTGTTAAGGCCAACAGAGTTAGCCGTTACTGTGATGAAGAAGAAGTCGTCCAGCGGGTCAGCTGTTCCATTATCATTACACTCACCGATCGTCAGTTCTACTTCGATGTCACACTCATCAGAACATGGTCGGCCCGGAGCAGATACTTCAATGCTAGCCGTACAAGCAGGATCAGCATTCACGCTGGTAACCGTAATTGTCTGCTGACCATTGATCACATCAGGGAAGAAGCCAAAGCTCACTGGGTTGTTGAAGGTGTTGTTTCCTTCGCCACCAGGAGTGTTAGAAGTCCAACGAGTTACGTTAGTACCCGTTACTTCAGCCTGCACCCACCACTGATCATCACTTGGGTCGAATGGTGTACCATTGTTATCACAGATAGACTCGCCAAGCTGAACAATAGAAATCGTACATGCTTCAGAACAATCAAGAGTAGCCGGGTCAATTGTAATCGAGATTACAAAGTTACAAGAGGGGTCATCAGCGTCCTGAACATTGAGGCGTAGGATGCCGTCTACCAGGTCGTCAGCGGTAAACGGTCCGACGTTTCCGTCTTCCTCTCCGTAAATTCCGCCTCCTACCAGACGTCCACCCATAGTAGATACCGTCCAGCTAGCGCCAAACTCGTTGAGGCCGTTTGCTGTGACACCTACCGTGAAGAAGTCATCCGTCGGATCATCAGCGGTACCATTGTCATTACACTCAGGCGAGCTAGATGCAGATGCCGTGATGCGGCAGCGGTTAGAACAAGGTAGTTGTGGCGTGTGATCTACAGATGCGGTACAGGTTACATCCTGAGCATCGGTTACGATAATGGTCACATCCTGAATCGGATCCGGGCCATCGTAGACCGGTAGAGAAACATTCACGGGCACACCAACGGTACCACCGATAGCATTACCGTCTTTGTCCAGCGTTCCACTAATCCACTGGCCGGATGGGCTTACACCGCTAACCAGAATGGTAATGGTGTAGTAATCATCACGTGGGTTAGTAGAGCTACCACCATCGTTACAATCAGAGATGAAGGTTATTTCAGCAAGGAGATCACAGGCGACGACCGGTACGATACCGGCATCAAGATCGTCGTAGAACTCACCGGCAACGATGGTGACTTGTTCAGTCATACCGTTCATTGCTGGATCAGCGTCGCTATCGAGAGCTTCGTTTGCACCTGCGACCGCGCCCAGCGTAGTCCATTCCATACCGTCAGGCAGGATAAACTGAACACTGTACGTTCCGGGCAGGAGGCCAGCGAAGATGTACTCACCGTTCTCATCAGTCATGGTGGTAGCAATTACGTTACCAGCCTCGTCTTTCAGATTTACGGTTACCCCCTCAACTCCGGGCTCGTCCAGATCCTGGATGCCGTTACCGTTGGTGTCTTCCCAAACGAAGTTACCAAGGCTAGCACAAGCGGAAGCATCTTCAACAACCGATCCGGTTTCCGTAATGACACAACCCGTGGTTTCATCAGTGATGGTAACCGTGTAGGTTTCTGCCGTGAGGCCAGTGATCGTTGTGGAAGTACCCGTGTTACTCCAGGCGAAGCTGTAGTTTCCACTACCGTTCGTAACAACTACTTCGAGCATACCGAGGTCCGTTGTATTCGAACAAATGGTATCGTTCTCAATAGAAGCAGTGAGCACGGATGCAGGTGCAATGGTGTAGGTTTCGATATCGGTACACTCATTGGCGTCCGTTACCACTACTTCGTAAGTACCAGCAGCGAGGTTAGTGCGGTCTTCGACGTTGTCGTCACCCGCAATATCAGCCCAGTCGTAAGTGTAAGGAGCGGTACCGCCGCTTACCATCAGGTCGATGGC
>CAYWMW010000089.1:0-14821 GCA_964458975.1 uncultured Lewinella sp.
TTAAATATTCAATGCTGAATTGAAAATTTTAAATTCTTCCCCCACCTCCTCAACACACGCCTCCACACTCCGGTACGCCCGGCCAGCGGCTTCGGCATAAGCCGAGCCATCGTAGCGGAAATCTGCCTGGACGTTCTGGTGGCTCTCGCGGGTGATCATGGGCTTACTGCCGGATATTTTAGACCGTACCAGTTCAATGGGCCAGAGGAGGGCGGATTGCCAGGGCTGTACCCGTATTGTCGGCGGTTTCGCGCCGATGCTGCGGGCGATGTGCGTGAGGGCTTGCTTCCAGGTCCAGTTGACGGCGTTGAGGAGGAAACGGTCGCCGTCAGCGTCCCGGTCGAGGGCGAAGAGGACGGCGTCGACTACGTCCCGGATGTCCACAAAACCGGTGGTTCCGGTGGGGTAAACGCCGCGCTCTTTGGCGGCCATGCGCCAAAGGCGGGGGGCGTGCTCGTGCGCCCAGTCTCCCGCGCCGAGCATGTGGGTGGGGTAAAGAACGGCTACTTCGAGGCCCTCGGCCTGCCCGCGCCAGACTTCGCGTTCGGCGGCGAACTTACTTTCGGCGTAGCTGGTGTTGGGGCGCTCCTCCGGCCAGCGCTCGGCGAGGGTGACAACGGGGCCACCGTCGCGCCGGTTCAATACGGCCACCGAGCTGAGGTGGACCAGGCGGCGGACCCCGGCCTCGAGGGCCATGTTGACGAGGTTAGCCGTGCCTTCCCCGTTGACGAAAAGGAGGCGTTCACGGTCCGTAGTCTGGAAGGATACAAAGGCGGCGGCGTGGATGATCACATCGATGCCGTGGCAAGCATCAAGCAGGCTGTCGGGGTCGTTGAGGTCTCCGGTGAAGAGGCTGACGTTCGGGCCGAGTTGCTCCAGGGCGGAGGTATCGGAAGTTTCCCGGACGAGGGCGCGGAAGGGTTTCTTGCGGTCCGCCAGCGCGCGTGCGATTCGTCGCCCCAGGTAGCCCGTCGCGCCGGTGAGAAGTATCATGGTAAGTTGGAGATTAGGGGTGGAAGAGCGCGCCGTTTACGGTTGGCCGGTCAGCTCCGGTAGCGGAAACGAGCGCGTTGGGTATGCCTTCGGCTCGGAAGAGGGCGGCCAGGGCGATCAGGGCGGCTTCCTTGAAGTCGGTGGTGTCATCATCCCCAACAATGAACTCGAAGGAGGGTTGCGCTGCGCCCTGGTTGGCGCGCAGCTGTTCCACCAGATAGGTGTTGTGGCTTCCGCCGCCGGTGAGGAGGATTTTTAGAGGGGCATCCTTGCTTTCAAAACCTTTCTTTGCACCTGCGGCCGCGCCCAAATGCGCTAAATCGTAAGCAATCTTTTTGGCCAGCCAGCGCGTGAAGGTGTGCAGCAGGTCTTCGGCGGCAACGGATTTATCGTTGAGCAGCGGCCAGAGTTGCTCGCGCACCCAGGCGTTGCCGAGGGATTTTGGATAGGACAACTGGTGGTAAGGGAGTGCAGCAATTTTTTGCGCGGTCGCAGGTGCCGGGGAACCTTTTCGGGCCAGGGCTCCTCCGGTGTCGTAAGCTGCGCCCGTCCGAGCTGCGAGCCGGTCCAGCACCTGGCAGCACCCGCTGATGTCTCCGGCCAGGTAGCCTCCGGAGCTATCTTTAAGGCTCAGGTTCGCGATGCCGCCGAGGTTTAGAAAACCGTCGTATTCTGGAAAAAGGTACTTATCCGCCAGCGGTGCCAGGGGGGCGCCCTGTCCGCCCGCCGCCACGTCGGAACCCCGCAGTTCGGTGACCGTTGGCAGCCCGAGCCGCAGAGCAATCGCCGCCCCGTCCCCGATCTGGGTCGTGAACTTCTGCTGCGGATCATGGAAAATGGTGTGCCCGTGGCTGCCAGCCAGCGAGACGGGAAAGTCAGGGTGTTTGTCCAGAAAAGCCCGCGCCCGCGCACCGATCCAGTGGCCCAGGTCAGCGTGCAAGCGCCACAACTCCCGCCCCGGAAGGCTGGGGGCAGACCGCAAACGCGCTTGCCACACGGGCGGAAAAAGATCGGTCTCGGCAGCAACGATCTTCCATTCGGAGACTTTAATCTCTTCTCCTTTTTCCAGTTCAAATTGGCACACAGCAAGGTCCAGCCCGTCTAACGAGCTGCCCGACATCATGCCCAGTACGAAATGCTCCCTGACTGTCTGTTCCACTGCTACTGAAATTTGTTTCTAAGCCTAAAAGACGTGAATTAAAGGCCAGCCTAAGCTAAACTCATACGCCCCTTCAACAGCGGTAGCCTGAATGCTGATCGCTAAATACTAGACTTAAAGGTCCTTATTAAAGGTCATGGTGTACTCCGCCATGGCCTTGATCTCGTCTTCGTCGAGGATTTCGCCGAAAGCGGTCATGATGCCGTTTTCACTGCCGTTCGTGATGATGTTGACGCGGTAATCCAGGTCGCTGGTCACTTCCTGAAGGTTGGCCGCGCCGTTGGTGCCCATGTCTCCGTAGAGGCCGTGGCACGCTATGCACCGGACTTTCCAGATTTTTTTAACGTTAATTTCCTTAGCGGCGGGTGCTTTGTCCGCCTTTTTGGCCATTGGCGCTTCGCCAGCAGCGTCTTCTCCACCTCCGCAGGCAAGGACGATGAGCGCAAGAATAAAGAGGAGCGATAGCTTTTGCATAGTAACAGTGATTTTTCTTGGACGTAAATGTATGTATATAAGGTTTGTTTACGAAATTGGTTCGGAGGGGGAGTTTGGAGTCTGCTGCCGCAAGTACCGTTCGCGGCGCTTTGCTTACTCACCCATGGCGAATGAGCGTAGCGTAATGAGTGGTACTTGCGGCAGCAACTCCCGACTCCCGACTCCAAGACTCCCGACTCTAAAATATTTTCCTTCAGGTATTTCGCTGGTTCAATAAAGTTCGTATCTTTGCGGGCCGAAAGCGACCAAGCGCGCAAATATTAAAGATATGCAGTCTGTACAAGTCAGCGGTGAAGTCCGCGAAAACCTGGGTAAGAAATCAAGCAAGGCCACCCGCCGTGAGGGCCTCGTTCCCGCCGTTCTCTACGGTGCTGGTGACCCGGTCCACTTTACCATCAAGGCCCTTGATGTACGTAGCCTCATTTACACGCCGGAGTTTAAGCTCGCCGAGCTTACCGTTGGGGGTAAAACCTACAAGGCGATCGTGAAAGATTACCAGTTCCACCCGGTAACCGATGCGCTTCGCCACGTAGACTTCCTTGCGCTGCAGGATGGTCATCCCGTGAAAGTACAGGTCCCCGTCGTATTTGAAGGTACCAGCCCCGGTGTTCGTGGTGGTGGTAAGCTTCAGGTCGCCGTTCGCCGGATCAAGATCAAAACTACTCCCGAAAACCTCGTGGATAAGCTGGTACTTGACATCAGCGAGCTTGAGCTCGGTTCCGCCATCCGTGTACGTGACATCAAGCCGAACGAAGGCGTTGAGATCATGAACCCCGCTGGCCAGCCCGTTGCTTCCGTTGAAGTACCACGTGCCCTTCGTTCCGCTGCTACAGCTGAAGCGAAAGAAGCTGAAGGCGCAGAAGGTGGCGAGGAAGCTGCTGACGACGCTGCTGCTGAGTAAGATTCAGTACTTTAAAAGCTTTATTGGAAAGCGGTATTGGGAGGTTGCTCCTGGTACCGCTTTTCGCGTTGGGGTAGGAGCAGGCTTTGGCTGTTCCGGCGGATGGGCAACTCTTAAACCGATAAGCGCGTTATCTTTATGCTTAGACATTATCAACCTCCAAACCTTACCATCATGGACGCCATCGAAAGAAAAGAACTCCTTCACCTGCGCATCGAGCAGGCCAATGAGGAAATGCAGATCGTGTTGGCCAAGATGGTCGAGGTTTTGTTCCAGACTTATCAGCCGGAAGTTATCGCCGAAGGGAAAGAATGGACCGACGCGGAAATCATGGCGATGCCGCCACCGCCGTCGATGCGTCGCCGAATGACCAAAGAGGAATCAAACGCCGAGTTAAAAGAAGCCATGGCCGAATGTGAGCGAGGCGACTTTGTGACCCTTGAAGAACTTGAAAAAGATATGGCCACATGGTAGGCAAAATCTTCCGGGTGATCTTCTCACGCAAGTCCAGCAGGAAACTCCGTGGTATATCCGATTACCTGACCGAAGAAGCGTCTGCTTCCGTTGCCGCCAACGTCACCAGTGGAATACGCAAAGAAGCTTCCAAGTTGGAAAAGTTACCGGGCAGTAAGCCGACTTATCCCGGCACTGAAGACATGGACGAAGACATTCGCTACACCAAGAAGTGGTCTTATAAGATCATTTTCCAAGTGCTGAACCCAAAGAAAATCGTGCGTATCCTAACCGTCCGCCACGATGCCGAAGACCCCGAGGATATCCTCGACGATCTGCAATAACTGACAACTGAACTGCCCCGACCTGAACCCTTCAAGTCGGGGCTTTGCTTTACCTGCCGACGAAGAAATCCCACCCACAGCGCAGCGACAGCCAAGACACGCTAGCCGACAATGTCCTAAGGGCCACCGCGTCTAGCTGACCCTTGGGTGGCTTGGTCTTCAGTCACGTTATTTTTGGAACACAGAAGGGTTAGCAGTTAACTGCTAACCCTTCCGCGTTCTAAAACAAAAAAAGAAGCCAGCTCCCCAAAAAAGAAACTGGCTTCCATCATAAAGAATTTCTCAAGCCTAGAGCGGCAGCAGCCTACACAACCACCAAACCACTCGGGCGCAAACCAAATTGTCGCTTTTTGTTCCCCCTTTGGGGGCTAGGGGGCCAAAAAAGCGACAATTTGGTTTGCGCACGACCAATCTATTTTCCCTCCATAAGCGCCTCAATCCCCTTAAGCGCAACATCAATCTTATGCGCAAGCTCCAGCTGGTGACCACCAACGATGCCTTTATCGGTGGTGTTGAGGCCGGAGCGGAGGCTGGTGAGGGTAGCGCGGGCGGCAGCCTTCACGTCGTTAGCAACCCGCTCGCTTTTGAGTACGCTGGCCAGGCCGTCTACGTAGTTGGCCTGGAGCGTCCGCCCGAAGGTGGACTTGGTGTTGGCGGAGGTGAAAACCCCGGCGCGGGTCTGGTTCATGAGGTCCATCAGTCCGTAGGCTTTGGCGTCCATGGCTTTCTGTTCGGCGAGTCGGTTGAGGCGGCTGGAGCTCATCAGGGTGCGGAGGGCAGAAGCCTGGAGGCCTTCGATTTTGCTGCTTACGCCGCTGGCGGAGATGCGGTTCAGGATGTCCTTATCGAGCAACCACTCGGGGGTGGTGAAGATTTGTGCGTTGATGAAATCAACGGCGGCTTTCTGCTTCGCAGCGGGGATGACGGTGTAGACCTGCTTGTTCTCGTCCGCCGTGCGTTGCCATTCGTATACGCCGCCAACGTTGCTGGCCACGTGGCCGGTGTAGCGGCGCAGCTGACCGATCACGTTGTCGTAGACCTCTTCCTGCTGGTCGAACAGCATGCCGTCTTCGGCCATCCATTCGTTGATGTTCGGGACGATGCGCTTGAGGTTATTGATGCCGAGCTCGGAAGCCAGTACGGCGTCGTCACTCAGGTCTTCCGTCTGTGCGCTAGGGTCGTGGCCACCGCGGGTTTGCGCGCCGAAGCGGTAGCGGGGGTCATCGGCCTTGGCCTTAATCATGGCGTTGAGGGCGGGCTTTTCGGCCTTCCAGCCGCTGGCGTCGGGCATCGGCTTATAACCGTATTCGATGGCGTGGAGATCGTAGGGGCCGATCCGGGGGTGCAGGCCAGCGCCTTTGTCTTCTGGCTGGGCGACGTAGTTGAAGCGCGCGTAGTCCATAATACTGGGCGCGGTACCGTTTTCCTGCACGAAGCCGGGGGTGCGGAGCTGCTTGACCGTGTAGGCGGCCGAGCTGCCCATGTTGTGCGGCAGACCGAGCGTGTGGCCAACCTCGTGAGCGGAGACGAAACGGATCAGCTCGCCCATCACTTCTTTTTTGAACTTGGGCGTGCGTGCTTCGGGGTTCACGGCGGCGGTCTGGATGAGGTACCAGTTGCGCAGCAGCTTCATCACGTTGTGGTACCAGATGATGTCGGATTCCAGAATTTCGCCGGTACGGGGATCGTGGACGTGTGGCCCCATGGCGTTCTGGATGTCGGTGGTCACGTAACGGATCACGGAGTAGCGGACGTCTTCCGGGCTCCAGTCGGGGTCTTCGGCCTTGGTGGGCGCGCGCTTGCTCATGATGGCGTTCTTGAGGCCGACGGACTCGAAGGCCTTCGCCCAGTCGTCAACGCCCTGGGCGATGTAGGGTGCCCAATCTTCCGGCGTGGCAGGGTCGATGTAGTAGACGATGGGCTTTTTCACGTCCACCAGTTCGCCGCGCTTCCAGGCGGCCATGTCTACCGGCTCCAGGCGCCAGCGGGTGATGAAGCGTTGGGTTTCGGCACGTTGTGCGTCGGCGCTGTAGTCCGTCTGCCGGATGCTGAAGTAGCTCACGCGGGGGTCGTATACGCGGGGCTGCATGGGGTCTTTGGGCAGCAGAATGAAGCTTTGGTTCATCTCTACGGAAAGCGTTCCGGTGACTTGATTGTCCGGGAGTTTACTGCCGGTGTAGGTGAGTACGTGGCGCACTTCAACGTTGCTGGGGAAAGCCTTGGTGGACATGACGAGGCTGCGGGCTTTGTCCAGCCCCCGGATGCCGAAGTTCTTGCGCTGGCCGTCGCTCATCGCGCCGATCATCGCTATGTCGGTGGTGAAAAATTTGGTCACGTCGAGTACGACGGAGGCGCTGTCTTTGCCGTACGCTTTGATGTCGAATGTACTCACGATAGGCTCAAAGTTGTTGTTACGCACGGATTCGTAAACGGGGTCGTCCGGGCTGGCCACGGAGTTGTAGCTTACGCTGCGCAGCAGGATTTTTTCGCCGTGTTTTTGCCAGCGTACGACCTGTTGCGGGCGGCTTTTCGTGCCCGCGCCGCCGAAGTTCAGCCCCTTGACGAAGCCTTTGATGCGGCTCACGATGAGGATTTCGTCTTCGAGCAGCTCAAGCGGCAGCTCGAAGAAAAGCTTGCCTTCTTTATTGATGACGCCGAAGAGGCCTTCCTCAACGTCGGCGTCTTTCATCAGCTCCTCGTAGGGGTCTTTTTTCTCCTTTTCCTCTTTCTTTTCTTTGTCTTCTCCGTTCTTTGCCTCTTCCTGCGCGAAGGCGAAGGGGGACGTGGCGATGAAGGCGAGTAGTAGCAAAATTCTTAACATGTCTCTTTTGGTTAGGTTGGTAAACTGGGCGGGGCGTAGCCTTCGCACTGTACTACAACTGTAATATCGGGCGGGTGTTCACGGGAGGGCTTTATGGGTAGGCTGCCTAATCTGACGGTCTTAACCTGTAACGGTTTTTTACCGTTAAAACGCGGAGCGTTTTCTTCGGAATAGCCCCTCTCCGCCGAGCCTGAGGCGAGGCTTGTTGGAGAGGGGATGGGGTGAGGTTACCACGGGCTGAACGCGTCAGATTAGACAGCCCAGCTTTATGGGCGCGGCCGCAGGTGCCGGGGGAGGTTAATGGGTGGGGTTTTTAGGCTTGATTGCTGGACTCGCCAGTCGAATTCTTTTTTGCTCGAACAAAGCGATGGCTTTTTTTGCTAATGAGGAAACCGCAAACGCTCACCATGAACAATCGTTTTGGTGAAACAAAAAAGTTCGCCTGTCGAGTTTAGGGGGGGGGGTAAGCTGTGTAATTTGGCTACAATTCCGTCCGGCCCATAAACCCCCTCCCCAACCCCTCCCCACGGGGGAGGGGCTTGTGAAAACGCTTCGCGTTTTTAGTCGAAGCGTGAACTAATAATTGGTCAGATTACACACCCTAGGGGGGGCGTGCTTTATTCTTCGGCAACCCCTTACTTAAAGCAATAACAACCACCATGCCCCTACCCAGCCCCAACGGTTTCCAGTCCTACGCGCATCCTCTTTTGGAGGAGGCCAACGCCTGCACCCTTTGCGCAGCACATTTACCCCTTGGCCCGAAGCCCGTTTTCCGGATTCACCCGGAGGCGACGATCGCGCTCATCAGCCAGGCACCGGGGCGCCTGGCCCATCTTTCGGGTGTTGCCTGGGACGACCCCAGCGGGAAACGACTCCGCACCTGGCTGGGGGTGGGGGAGGAGGCGTTTTACGATTCCACCACCTTTGCGGTCTTACCGGTCGGGCTGTGTTACCCGGGGAAGGGCAAGGGCGGCGACCTTCCGCCGCGCCCGGAGTGCGCCCCGAAGTGGCAATCTCCGCTGCTCAACCTGATGCCCAACCTCAGGCTGAAAATCCTGATCGGAGCCCACAGCCAGGCCTTCTACCTAGGCGATCGGAAAAAGCGAACACTAACGGAGACGGTCCGCAACTACGAGTCTTATTTGCCGGAGTATTTCCCCGTGCCGCACCCCAGCCCCCGGAACCGGATATTTTTCGGGCGAAACCCATGGATTGAGGCAGAAGTGATGCCCGTTTTGCGGAGATTGGTAGCTGAAAATAGTTGAACATCAAGCGTTCTAAGTGTCAAGATTGCGCTCCGCTGTACCCTTCTAAAAACCATCTTTGCATCCTGCGGCCGCGCCCAAAAAAGCAGACCAAAGAGCATATACGGTCAAAATCGTTAAATGTTTACGTTTGTGACGGCTGCTTCGTACCTTTGTTAGCGATGTTGCCCGCTCGGAAACCGATGCGAAATAAGTTTTAGCGGTACCCATACGCGCTATTTATGATCGGGCAGCTGTTTTAGCTTTTGTAATCTCAAGAATCGTAATCTTATGAAATTAGTCTTACGCGCTTTTTTGCTCGTGCTGGCTTGCGTTGTATCCGTCGTCTCCTGGGCGCAAACGGATACGGTGAACGTAGCTACCATCGCGAGTATCAATATCACCCTTGACGACGACTGTCAGGCGGTAGTAATCCCCGAACAAGTTCTTGCGGGAGACTTCGACGCTGACGGCGACGGTGTTTCCGCTCCCCTTTCTGCCTTCACCGTAATCGTTGAAGACGGCAACGAGGCCAACCTTGATACCATTGATGGTTGTGGCTCTTTCCTTTTCCGCGTTGAGGCGGACACTATGCTGGTGACCGGCTTTACCGTTGGTTGGGGTACCGTTGTGGCGGAAGACAAAACGGCTCCTTTCTTCACGAGCACCCCCGTTGCACCGGATGGCCCGCTCTACTGCGAAGCCATTGACAACGTTTACCTCGGTGTTTTGCTGAATACCATTAGCCGTTGCTACACGGTGAATACTTTCTCGAACACCATCGTACCCGGTACGCTGGCCCCCGCCCTGCGCGACCGCCTGCTGGCCGGTGGTGGCCTGCCCGGTGCTACGGACAATTGCTCCGAGCTGGTGGAAGTTTGTGTGAACGACATCGTTACCCGCGATGCGGATGACCCCCAGTGTAACGACATCCTGCTCACGCGTACCTTCACCGCTACGGACGGAAGCTGCCTAAGTGCTGCCGGAGAAGCCAACGCTGCGGCCGTAACGAGCTACGAAATCATCTTTACCCGCCCTTCTCTGGACGATCTGAATACGGATAATATCCCGGAGGTGGTCACGATCGAGTGCAATGAACTGGACGCCCTCGGCCTCGCTTTTGGCGATGTGCCAGCGCCCCGTGCTCAGGATCTACCGTTTTTTGACGGGCCGAACGGCACCACGATCCCGCTGCGAATCGGGGGAGACAACGACTTTTGCGGAATCGGTGTGACTTTTTCCGACTCGCCTCAGATTACTACCTGTGACCTCGCTTATAAAGTAGTTCGCACTTACACCGTTATTGACTGGTGTAATACTTCTGACGTTCGCACCCTCAGCCAGGTGGTGAAGATTGGAGACTTTACGGCTCCGGTGTTTACCGCACCTACGGAAGCACTTTCGTTCCAAACCAACGGCGGCATCAACTGTGGTGCTTTTATCCGTTTAGACCTTAGCGGCTTCAGCCTCTTTGATGCGTGTGGTTCCGACGTTAGCCTGTCTGCATCCATCTACGTAAACGGTGATCTTGATTCCGCCCCGATGGGCAGCTACCCGGTTGACCTGGAGAACGCTACCGCAGAAATTTCTGAACTACTTCCGGTTGGCGACCACGTTGTACGCTACCGCTACGTTGACGAATGTGGCAACTTTGGAGAAACGGATGTGGACGTCAGTGTTGTAGACGGTACCCCGCCGGTAGCCATCTGTGAAGACGGCTTGAACGTGAGTGTAACGAGTAGTGTTTCACCCGATCCCAACGCTGCCGCCGGTATTGCGATTCTCTCTCCGGAGATGATTGACGACGGTAGCTACGATGACTGTTCCGACGTTACCCTGGCCATCGGTCGGGTACGCCTGCTGGCCGACGGTACCTACGAGCTACTGCCCGGCGCGGTGTACGGCCCTGAAGTGGTGCTTACCTGCGACGACGCCGGAGAAGTCCTCATCGGCTTACGCGTTACCGACGCCAGCGGCCTGAGCAACTTCTGCTGGATGACCGTTTTGGTAGAAGACAAAACTCCTCCTTCCTGCTTCGCGCCCGGCAACCTGAAGATCAGTTGTGTCGAACTCGATGCTGCGGGTCTTCCTAACGATATTACGGAGGCCAGCGATGCACTGCTGGATGCTACCTTCGGTGTTGCTACCGGATTAGACAACTGTGATGTTACCCTGACCCAAACGGTATCCGGTAGCGTCAATAGCTGTGGTATTGGTTCCTTTACCCGTCGGTTTACCGCGACGGATGCTGCGGGCTTTACCAACAACCAGCTTTGTGTTCAGAACATTCAGGTGGATGGCCTACACGACTACGTCATCCGCTTGCCGGGAGACGACCAGGCCTTCTGCATGCAAATGCCTAACGTTGGCGAACTTGAAATAGAAGAAAACGGCTGTGACCTGATCACGAACCAGGTAAGCCGCGATACCTTCACGAGTAGTGCGGATGAGTGCTACTTGGTACGCATTGAGCACCTGATCATCAACTGGTGCGAGTACAATACGCTCGGAGAGCCCTACCAGGTGCCACGTGATTACGACGGAGATAATAACCTGCGGGAAGATGTATTCCTTTACGTTCACCCTAACGCCACAAACACGTTGAACGATGACGTTGCTTTCCTGGATGGAGACCGTTTTTTTGGCAACAACAACTTCGCCGATCCACTTGACTCCGGCCCCCAGGGAGATAGTAATAACCCGTACGGTACGGACGACAGCCGCGGCGCTTTCCGCTACTACCAGTACGTGAAGGTGCGCGATGAGGTTGCTCCCCAGATCGTTGCGGACAACGAAGAGACTTGCTTCGCCGCCACCAGCGTTAATTGCACCGGCTCTGTATCCTTGGAGTTTGAGCTAACGGATAATTGCACCCGCCAGGACCAACTTGGTGTGCGTGTTGAACTGGACGTGAACTACGTTGCAACCGTTCCGTTTTCCCGCACCCGCTTTTTGCTGGACGGAGAAATCAGCAGCGATGCAGAAGGGAATTACTTTGTCTCTCTGGAAAACGTACCGGTGGGTAACCACGCCATTCGGGTTCGCGGGGCTGATAACTGTGGTAACGTAGACGTTGCGGTAATTGAGTTCTGTGTAGAAGACGGACTGGCTCCGTCGCCAATCTGTATCCTCCAGACTACGGTTACGCTGATGCCTAACGGTGACGGTACCGGATCTGCTGCTTACTGGGCGACAGACGGGATTGCCAGTGATGTAGATGATTGCTCGGGTGAGGTAACCTACTCCATCTATAAAGAATCAGAGGCTTCAGCTCCCGGCTTTGCGCCAGCCCCCGGCCGGGATGGCATCATCTTCGACTGTGAAGATGACCAAACCGTTCAGGTTCGGATTTACGCATTTGACCCAGCCGGACTGAGTGAGCACTGTAACATTCTCATTCTTGTGCAAGGTGCTCAGAACGCTTGTGCTTTTGATAACTTCGGTAACATCTCCGGTACGGTAGCTACGATTGATGGAGAACCGGTTAGTGACGTTGAAGTATCGTTGGTTGGCCCCAACGGGCCACAGACTACGGCTACAACTGCTGGCGGTGTTTACAACTTCCAGCAACTCCGTGGCCGGGAAGATTATACCCTCGACCCCCGGCACGAAGTTTACCTGACGCACAGTCATGGGGTCTCTACTTTTGACCTGGTACTGATTACCCGTTACATTCTAGGCCTTGAGCTGTTGGGCTCTCCCTACCAGTACCTGGCTGCTGACGCCAACGGTGATGAAGATGTTTCTGTTCAGGACATCATCGCTATCCGTCGCCTCATTCTTGGCCTGGATGATGCTTACCAGAACAACTCCGCCTGGAGGTTTGTGGATGTGAACTTTGTTTTCCCGGTAAATACCAATCCGTGGGCCACCAGCTTCCCTGAAGTAGTAAACATCAATAACCTGGAGGGCAGCGTCCGTGACGCAGACTTCATCGCCATCATGATTGGTGATGTGAGTGGTAATGACCCTAATGGCTTTACTTCGGATAATGATGGGACTACACCACGAAACGGCCGCGCCTCGCTGGAGGCCACTGAGCTGGAAATGATTGCTGGTGAGACTTACGAGGTGGTGTTGTCTGCCAGTGAAGCAGCCGAACTCTCCGGTCTTCAGGGAACGATGAGCCTGACGAATGATGTGGAAGTACTTGGGGTAAACCCAGGTCAGCTTTCTGCTGGCCACCTCAATACCGATTTGATGGAGCGTGGGATGATTGCTTTCAGTTACGATCAAGTACTGCGGCCTACTGAGCCAATGGTGACACTTCGCCTGAAAGCGTTGAACGACGCTCGCCTGAGTGAAGTCCTCTCTGTTTCCGATGACCTGGTGCGCGCTGAGGGCTACACGCCTGCTAACGCTATGGTTAACCTAAGCGTAGACTTTATTGGCGGAGCCTCCGCTACTGAAGCTGCGAAGCTCTTCCAGAACACTCCGAACCCGGTCTCCGGGCAGACGATGATTCGGTTTGACCTGCCAACAGACAGTAAGGTTCAACTCACCGTTCGCGACCTTACCGGGCGTTTGCTACTGGAGCGCTCCGTTGCGGGCTTTGCTGGCGAGAACCGCCTCAACCTTGATCGGAAAGATCTCGGTGCTGCCGGTATGGTTACTTACACGCTTAGCGCTGATGACTTCACGGCTACTAAGAAGATGATGGTGCAGTAAAGAGGTATGTTGCTGGATTTTTAACACCGGAACATTCTAAGGAGCGCCAAATCAATAGCCCTAATTCACATTACGTGAGTTAGGGCTATTCTTTTATACTGACCAATATTATATCTGCCAGAATAACAAGCTCTTAGTACCGCATATCCTCAACGTGGTAACCAGGGAAATCGGCCTTGCTGAAGGTGAAGGTTTTGTCGGTAAGGGTAACGTTTCCTTTCGTTTTATCCAGGTGAAAGGTGAAGCGTGAGCCATCGCGGGTAAAAGCTTCGATGGAGGCTAGTTCTTTTTTTGCCTGATCGACCTTAAGGCGGAGCTTGGTAAACTCACTATTGTCTCGGTCTACCGGTTTTAACTCGATGGCTTGCAGGAGGCGGCCGTCTTCTACGTCCTTGCCCTGCAGCGCTAGTATGTAGTTGTTCCCTTCGTAGAAGCTGAACAATGTTTGTGGGGTAAGCATGCCGGTCATTTCACCTGGTTCGGGAAGGTTGTTGATCATGACTTCCTTATTGCCGTGCTGAATCATGTAAGCAGCATCGGCGTTGATGATGCCTTCCTGATCGCCGAGTTGGAAGCGAACGAAGTCTCCCTGGCGCTTCAGTTTGCCTTGCTGTGATTCCAGCTTGTTCCCGGGAATGAGGATATCAAGCCTGAAATCAGCCTCCATTGTCTGGTAAGTATCGTACTTGTCCCGGAGGTTTTTAATCAGGGTAATTGCTTCCGGATCACTATCTTTTGAAGTATTGTATTGCTTGTCTTGCGCCAGAAGGACTGTTCCTGAAAACAATAGGGGTAAGAAGAGCAGCAGACTTATTAATCTCATGATGAATTGCTATTTGAAGGAGAACGTAGGAACCTCGATAAGGATGCTTTACTGTCCGTTAATGTACAGTTAAACACTTTAGGTTTGAGCAGATAAGGAAGATAGCTTGCATTTCTTCAAATTATCATAAGTTTCACGAACAAAACTTTTCTTTTCAATATTAGCATAACAGAGCTGCGAATTTTGGCACTTCTGCAAAGTCGTCCTTATTAGCTAGGGTCTTCGGCATTTTTTTGACCAACCTTTAAGGAACGTCAAATCAATAACTGCCCGATTTGCAGCTTGGTCTCGTGGCGCTGCTCTTCATATCCCGAAAACCACCGTAGCTATGGCTATGCTGGATTTCGAGCTATTCGATCAGCACCACGATTCCTGCGCTTCACCACGAAGTAGCCGCGAAGTGAATCAGGACAGTTATTGATTTGGCGTTCCTAAATGTTTTAATAAGCGTTATGACAAAGTCTAATAAATCTGGTCTTAATGGTGGTGCTGGTAGCCAGGTACAGGAACTACGGTACAACTTATTACAGGCTAGTAGTTGGTTGACCAACGGTACCCGGAAATTACTCAAACCCTATGGCATCACGCCCAAACAGTACAGCATCTTACGTAATCTGGCCAGTACCAGCCCTGATTCCGCCTCGATTCAGGAGGTTCGTAAAGGTTTGGCGGACAAGATGTCTGATGCCAGCCGGCTGATTGATCGGTTAGTGAAAAAGGGATACCTCGACAAATTCCCGTCGGACCACGACCGGCGGAGCAACCGGGTACGGATATCAGACTCGGGCCTTAAAATTTTGAAAGAGATTAATAGCCGCAAGGAAGACCTGGATCGTTTGGTCAGTGACTTACTTAGCGATCAAGACCTGAAGGACTTGAACCGGTTGTTGAGTTTGCTGCAATGAACTCCTTAAGGTAGG
>CAYWMW010000090.1:0-4917 GCA_964458975.1 uncultured Lewinella sp.
CACCTACCGCTTCCGAAACGTCCTCATCACCTTCTTTATATCGGCCTTTGCTCGCTTTGCCCCCTTGAGGTAGGTAGCAAGAAAAATGTAGTAACCGCCGTCTTCCTCAAAGAGCATCGTAAGGTGTATGGTTTCCTGTTGGTCTTCGGGGTTGTTGGCGAATAGCTCATAACCTTTCATTCCCGCAAGCTTTGTTTTACGCGGGTACTTTTTCGAAGCAAGTTCGTAACCACCGGGAAGACTGAAGAGCCGGAGAAGGGTAAAGGCTTTTTTATCCTTTACTCTGTTGTTGTTCCTTGATCGGTCGATGACGAGGGTAGCTTCGTCCTGGCTTTCCGTAGGCGTTTTCCCGTCTCGGTTGAGCAGTACACCGTTGCCTACTACGGAAATAAACTGCAGATCGCCGGCAGTCTCATCAACGGTAAAAGCCAATTCTGCTCGTGGATCGGCTTCGGTTGCTGCATCAATCACAACGGAACGTACGCTCTCACGAATTTCGGCCACGAGTGCTGTTGAGTCTTTTACGGATGCTCCGTTTATAATGGTGGTGCTGGTTGAGTCTCCATAGATTAACATCGACTTGGCGAAGGTGAAGCCCTGCGCATTTTGGTCTAGTTCAATGTACAGGGCCTCCTGTCCGTTCACGTCAACGGATTGCTTACTCTGAAGTACCATCCCCCGGCTGGCGAGCATTTCCTCCGTAAAGCCAGCCGAGACCTGATCAAAAGGCCCGGGCATGGAAACTACCATGATCATCGATGTCGGGTCTTCCGGATTTTGGAAGCCCGTGAAGTTGTTGCTTTTGGAGAAGTCTGCTGGCGGAATTAGGTAAATGTTTGTTCCTGCAACAAGCTGGTGAGCATCGGTGGTGGTGGAGTAGTTGTTTACGGACTGGGCGAAAGACACGTTAATCAGGCCACAGAGTAGGACTAAGAAGGAAAATAACCTCATAGTAGGATTATGAATTTGGAGTTGATTTGACAAAGGTAATGCGACATCTCTAAGCTTAGGGACGCCGTACAAATAACTTACCGGCTTTGAACGTCTTATTTTGTCCTCACCGCACTTAAAAATTATTTCCGTAGCTATGGCTATGCAAAGAATTTTTCAAGTACGGTGAGAACAAAAGCGCCAGCTCAAAACCGGTAATTTATTTACACGGCGTCCCTTATTATCCTTCAATCGTTGGAAGTGATTAGCTGTTTAACGAGCTCTATGAGTTCTTCTATTTCGGGGCGAATTCTACTCAGGTCTTCCATCGTGACATCTTCTAAGTCACCGTAATCACCTGCTTGACGTAGCCGAAAAAGTTGTGAGTATGCTTTTCCGTATGCTCTAGGAATTACTCCCGTACGAACGTATTCCCGGCCGAATATCTGTTGTGTGCCATCATGAGTTTTGCTCTTGTGTCCTTCTTGTACGAGCAGGGCTGAAACGACATAGAAATAGTGCATAGTACAACCTGGATGTGGCTGTATCGTAGTGTCTCATCTCTGCCAAAACATCAACTTCTTCTAATGAGCGAAGAGACTTTTTAAGTCTGTTTTCAACAAATTTTATTATTTCATCTTCATTCATAATACTACACCTTCTTGGCGAATATTTTCAATAAGCGGGCTCGGAGTAGTTCCTGATTTCCACTTCTCTTTTGAGAAATAGAAGGGAGTGATTATTTGGTCATACTCTAACATAAGGTCGTAAATCGCAGTAGCGACCTTGTCTTTGAATGCCCAGGCTTCACTTCGGCTGGTAACCACCAGTATGTCCCAATCAGAATCTGAACGGTAGTCTCCGCGAGCGCGTGATCCGAACAAGATTACTATTGCATTTGGCTCAATGCCGAGAATAACGTTCTTTATTTTAAGGGCGAGTTCCGAAATTGTATTTGTATCAGCCATAGCAAAATTACTCTACTGTTTTTAACAACTTCAAGATACGACTAGTTGCGGTATGATGGACTTCCGTACCTTAGCCCCATGCCAGATACCACCAAGAAAAAACTATTCCTCCTCGACGGTCACGCGCTGGTGTACCGCGCCCACTTCGCCTTCATCAACCGGCCGATGATCAACGGCAAGGGGATCAATACCTCGGCGATGTTCGGCTTCACGCGGACGCTGTGGGACCTGATGAAAAACCAAAACCCTACCCACCTCGCGGTGGTGTTCGACCCCAGCGGACCCACCTTCCGCAACGAAATTGCGGCGGACTACAAAGCCAACCGCGAGGAAACACCGGAAGACATTACCGTAGCCTTCCCCTACGTTCACCAGATCCTCCAGGGCTTCAATATCCCGATCATCATCATTGATAACTACGAGGCGGACGACGTGATCGGCACCCTGGCCAAGCAGGCCGCGCGCGAGGGCTTCGAGGTGTACATGGTAACGCCCGATAAAGACTACGGGCAGCTGGTGGAAGAGAACATCTATATGTATAAGCCGAGCCGGATGGGCAACGGCATAGACATTCTCGGTGTAGAAGAAATCAAGGCCAAGTGGGGCATCGAACGCCCCGAGCAGGTGATTGATATGCTGGGGCTGATTGGGGATAAGGTGGACAACATCCCCGGCGTGCCCGGCATCGGCCCGAAGACGGCCGAGAAGTTCATCAAACAGTTCGGGAGCATGGAAGTACTGCTGGACAGTACGGACCAGATAAAAGGCAAGAACCAGGAACGGCTGCGCGAATTTCGCGAGCAAGCACTGCAGAGCAAAGAGCTGGCCACCATCATCATCGACGTGCCCGGCGTTACCTTCCACGAGGAGGCATACCGGATCGAAAATTTCGACCGGGAGCACCTGACGGACATCTTCCGTGAGCTCGAATTCCGCAGCATCGCCAAGGATATTCTGGGCGGAGGAGACGAACCCGCCAGTCAGGCCGGTGCGCAGGGGAACCTCTTTGCTCCTTCAACTTCCAATGCACCTGCGGCCGCGCCCAAGAAAGGAAGCCGTTACGCAAAACCCGCCGCCCACGCCCTGGCCGATCACCACCTCGGCAACACGGAACAGACCTACAAAAAAGTAGATACGCCGCAAGAACGCACCGCCCTGATCGCAGAACTGAAGCAGCAAAAAACCTACGCTTTCGACACCGAAACGACCAGCGTAGACGCTACCTCCGCCGACTTGGTAGGCCTAAGCTTCAGCTGGAAGGAAGGCGAAGCCTACTACGTGCCCGTGCCCGCCGACCGGCCCGGCGCCGAAGCCATCGTAGCCGAATTCGCCGAACTGCTCGCCGACGAAAGCACCGAAAAAGTAGGCCAGAACATCAAGTACGACCTCACGATGCTGGAGCGCTACGGTGCGCCGGTGAAAGGCAAATTGCTGGATACGATGGTGATGCACTACCTGCTGCACCCCGATAAACGCCACAAAATGGACCTCCTCAGCGAGGAGTACCTGAACTACAAACCCATCGCCATCGAGACCCTGATCGGGAAGGGCAAAAAGCAACTCACGATGCGCGACGTGCCGGTGGATAAGGTGGTGGATTACGCCTGCGAAGACGCCGACATTACCCTACGGTTATACAAAGCCCTCTGGCCAGAACTGGAAGAAGAAGGCCTGGTGGAACTCTACGAAACCATCGAAGCGCCGCTGATTCCCGTCCTGAAAAACATCGAACTGAACGGTGTAAAACTCAACGTCCCCTTCCTGGAAGACTACAGTAAAGTGCTGAGTGGAGAAATTCAGGGCCTGCAAAATGAGATTTACGACGAGGCTGGCTCCCCCTTCAACATCGGCTCGCCGAAGCAGATTGGTGAGATCCTGTTCGGCCGCATGGAGCTGCCCTATAAAGGCAAGAAAACAGCCACGGGTCAGTTTAAAACGGACGAAGCAACGCTCCTCGAACTAGCCCCAGAAGCTCCGATCGTTGCCAAAATTTTACGCTACCGCAGCCTGACGAAACTGCTGAGCACCTACGTAAATGCACTGCCGCTACTGGTGAACGAGGAGACCGGCCGCGTCCACTCCAGCTTCAACCAGACGGTAGCCGCTACGGGCCGCCTTTCCAGCTCGAACCCCAACCTGCAGAACATCCCGATGCGTACGCCGCAGGGCGCAGAAATTCGGAAAGCTTTCGTGCCGACGGACGAAAACCACACCCTGATCGCCTCGGATTACAGCCAGATTGAACTCCGCCTGGTTGCCTCATTGAGTGGCGACGAAGGAATGGTGGATGCTTTTAAGAACGGCCGCGATATTCACACCGCTACGGCCGCACTGGTCTTCGATGTCCCTTTCGAAGAAGTGAGCAAGCACCAGCGCAACCAGGCCAAGACGATCAACTTCGCCATCCTCTACGGTGCGGGCGCTACCCGTCTGATGCAGCAGTTGGAAATCACCCGCAAGGAAGCCTCCGCGCTAATCAAGAACTACTACGAGCGTTTCCCCGGCCTCAAAGCGTTCATGTCTTCCAGCGTGGAAACCGCCCGTGAAGAAGGCTACGCGATGACGCTGCTCGGCCGCAAACGTGGCCTGCGCGACATCAACTCCAAAAGCGGCCTCACCCGCTCCATCGCCGAGCGGATGGCGATGAATACGCCCATCCAGGGTACCGCCGCAGATATGATTAAGGTAGCTATGATCCGGATCGACAAAGCCCTGCGCGACGGTAACTTCAAGACCCGCATGATCATGCAGGTACACGATGAATTGGTCTTTGATGCACCAAAGGATGAGGTGGACCGCGTCATCCCCATCATCGAGCAGCTGATGCGGGAGGCCATTCCTGACCTTGCTGTGCCGATTGTGGTGGAGACGGATAAGGGAAACAACTGGCTGGAAGCGCATTAGTGCTCGTTGTTGTTTCCCGTTGAAAATTTCAAGTGGGGTTTTTGGGGGGGGGCCAAAAACCCCATGGAAATTTTAAAAGGGAATAAAAAAAAAAAAAGGAAACCACCGGTTGGGT
>CAYWMW010000090.1:4927-14792 GCA_964458975.1 uncultured Lewinella sp.
CCCGCCCTTCGGCGCGGGTGGTTGCCCCCCGTTAAAAATAGCGGGGGGGGCACGCCCCCCCCCCCAACCCCCCACTTGAAATTTTCAACGGGAAATAACAACTAAAAAGGCAAGCCAGCTGTGCTGACTTGCCCGAACATTAACCAAAAACCCAGCAAAAGACATGACCTTAGATCTTGAGCCTACCGACGAATCAGTAAAACGCTCGTGATTATGGTGAGTCACTCGAAGGGTAGGCGTTCTAAAACGAACGCTACCTCGGTCTTACTGAAGTTGGCAAGTTCATTTTAGGACTGGCGATGGAAGAGGTTAAAGGCTTCTCATCTGGATATTTTTAGTCCGATCTCATTTGGTGGATATATTAGCTATAAGTCGAGTTGGATTTGAATTGTTCAGAAACCCAAAGATATTTTTCCAGACGAATTTTTGTCCGCATGGTCAAACACGGGCTCCTTCATTCGCGTATTAGCCGTAGCCCTTTGCGGGCCTCATCTTTAACCAACAAGCTGCACGTGTACGTTTTGTTTTGTGAAACGCACCCCAGTATAGCAATCAAATCGTCTATGACTAACGAAGAAAAAGTATCTACTAAAGAAGCCATCATCGCTCACCTATTGAAAGAAAAAGAAGCTTCCTACAAAAACATGATGGCAATGCAAAAGTCTGAAGTTGCCGGAGCAGAGCAAGCCAGTGAAAACGGAGACGGTCAATTTCAGGGCGGTAAGACCGGGCAGGCCCTAAACCGGGTGGAAGCGCGTGCTTCAGTTGTGGAAGCACTACAGCGCGACATCAACGTACTAAGTGGGCTGGACTCCATAGAGCCAACGGGGGAGATTCAGCTGGGAGACGTCGTTGAAACGGACAAGGGTAATTTCTTTGTCGCCGTTCCTGCGGATGAGTTTACCGTAGGAGGAAAGTCTTACCGGGGTATTTCCACCGAGAGTCCGCTCTTCAAAGCACTCAAGGGAAAAAAAGATGGAGATGCAGTGGCTATTAACGAGAATAGCTTCAGGCTGATAAGCAGTTATTAGCAGGTTACAAACTAATAAAAAAGCCCCGCCGAAACCATAACTCGGAGGGGCTACATCATAATCTCACGAAAATATCTTAGCTCGAAGTTTGCACGGCACGTTAAAACGGCCTACCTTCGAATTATCTTTAGTGCTTTTTGTTTTGATCCCATGAATATATACAGCCGGTGCCCCCGTTGGGCCCGGCTTTTTTTGTGGGTGTTCTCAAAGCGTGTGAGTGTGTAGCAAAAAGGGTCGTCGTCTTAGTTCAACTACCAAGACGACGCCACTTACAAATCATAATCCCATGAACATATTTCTTGTCGAAAAGAAGGGAGCTTTCTCCCCCTGACAATACAAATATGAGGCATCCAACGGCTGATTTAAAGAACATATTTGCTTATTTGTGAATACTTTTTCTTTGTTTTTTTTCATAAAAATCTAATAATCAGCACCTTGCAATCATTTATTGTGAATACATAATGTTCATTCCTGTCACCTTTGGCACCAAAATCGCTTAAAAAACTTGACTTTTTTTCTAAAATGTATCTAAAAAGATCACTTTTGGGTGCTAAAACCAGGCTATAGCTGGTCGAAACCTTTACAATATGCAGTTGTCACAAGCCCAGAAGATCGTTGATGAATGGATCACGACGATCGGCGTAAAATACTACGGAGAGCTCACCAATACGGCCATCCTGATGGAAGAGACGGGGGAGGTGGCCCGCCTGATGGCACGGATGTACGGCGAGCAGTCTTTCAAGAACCCCGAAGACGCCAAAGGCGCGCACGATAAGCTTGCCGACGAATTCGCTGATGTCCTCTTCGTTCTCATCTGCCTGGCCAACCAAACCGGGGTAGACCTCACCGAAGCCCTCCGCAAAAACCTGGAAAAAAAAACGAAGCGGGACGCTGAGCGGCACCGGAACAACCCTAAGCTAAAGGATTGAATGTTGGCTTTGGCACTACCTACATGAAGGAGTGAAATGATTCAGCCCGAACGTTCATCATGAACGCTCGGGCTGCTTCGTATTGGGTAGGAAAGGTCGGGTTTATTAGGCGCCGACTAGTTACCTCCGCCAAGAATCAGCGGTAAGCCACCGTTGCCACTATCGCCAACGACGACGACCTTACTGTTGGGCGACTTGGCCAACTCCAGGGTGGCTTCGATGCCCTTGTCCTGAAGAATCTTATCCGAAAGACTGGCGGAAAGGATGCGGTTGGCATCAGCTTTGGCCTGGGCTTCGATCAGGCGACGCTCGGCTTCCTGCTTCTCGCGGGTGAGGATGTACTCGTACTTCAGCGAGCCCTGCTCGGCTTCCAGCTTTTCCTCGATGGCCGTCCGGACTTTCTCCGGAAGTTCGATGTCGCGAATCAGAATGGCCCGCAGGTCGATGTAGTTCTTGGCCAGTACGTTGGTCAGCTCTTCGGTGATGAGGGTCTGTACTTCGTCCCGCTTGGTGGAGTAGAGTTCTTCGGGGGTAAACTTACCGATCACCTGCCGGACGGCGGAGCGGACCTCGGGGCGGACGAGCCGATCCATGTATTCCCGGCCGAAGGTCTCGTGGATGTTACCGACCTGATCGTAATTCGGGCGGATACGGGCGGTCACGTCTACCTTAATGTTGAGGCCGTTGCTGGAAAGCACCTCCATCTCTTCCTCCAGTTGCGCTTCCCGTACCTCATACACGTACATCGTATTCCAGGGGGCTACCATGTGGAAACCGGGCTGGTAGATGTTCTCTTTGTCCAGCCCGGCACCGAAGGTCCGGAACAGTACACCACGCTCGCCCGAGTCAATCGTCAGAAACGTAGCGTTGCTGAACATGATGATGGCGATGAGGAGGAAGAAACCCACGATGCCGAGGGTCATAAATTTTTTCTGGTTCATTGCTTTTGATCTTTAGTTACGGTAAGGTAACAAATAGTGGGAGATTGGTTTTACTCCTCCGTGTCATAATGTAACCAACGGAATACAGGTTTTAGGCTCGGCAGCAGGTGCAAGGGGCGTTTTGGGGCAAGGGTTCAGGCTCAACGCTCTTTATGTTCCTGCTATCTTTACCTTGATATGTGGAATAAATTAATGAAGCGAATCTTCTTATCATGGAAGGTTGGTACTACTGGGACTGTTGTTGAAGCGACAGCGCACCAGCTAGTGGGTGAGGTTACGAGCGGCAGCGATCTGGTTTAGACCGAGCTTAAACTCAAAACTCGATCCCACCTAACTAATCCGCCCCCAACCCTTAACCCCCAACATGTGCTTCTCCATGTGGGCCTTGAGGTTGGCGAACTCCTCCCCTTCCATTCTAGGGTCTTTCTCCAAAATATCTTTTGCCCGGTCGCGGGCAACGGAGAGGATGCGCCCGTCGTTGGCCAGGTCGGCGATGCGCATCTGGAGGATGCCGGACTGTTGCGTTCCGTCCAGCATCCCCGGCCCGCGCAGGCGGAGGTCGGCTTCGGCGATCTTGAAGCCGTCGGTGGTTTCTACCATCGTCTTGATTCGTTCTTTGCTCTCCTTGCTCAGTTTTACGCTGGAGAGGAGGATGCAGTAAGACTCCTCAGCTCCCCGGCCCACCCGGCCACGCAGCTGGTGGAGCTGGCTTAAACCGAAGCGCTCGGTGTGGACGATGACCATGATGGTCGCGTTCGGGACGTTAACCCCGACCTCAATCACCGTAGTCGCCATCATGATGTTCGTCTCGCCGCGCTTGAAGCGCTGCATCTCGGCGTCCTTCACGTCGGGCTTCATCTTGCCGTGGACGATGCTGATCTGGTACTCCGGTGGCGGAAATTTGAAGCGCATCTCGTCGTAGGCTTCCTCCAGGGCCAGGAGGTCGAGTTTTTCGTTTTCCTCGATGAGGGGGTAGACGATGTAGGCCTGCCGCCCCTTAGCGATCTCTTCCCGAATCCGGCCGAAGACCCGCTGGCGGCGGTGCTCGGTGAAGTGGACGGTCTGGATGGGCGTACGGCCGGGCGGCAGCTCGTCGATCACCGATACATCCAGGTCTCCGTAGGCGGTCATGGCCAGGGTCCGGGGGATGGGGGTAGCCGTCATCAGCAGTACGTGGGGCGGGTAGGGCTTATTCTTGATCCAGAGTTTGGCCCGTTGCTTTACGCCGAAGCGGTGTTGCTCGTCGATGATGGCCAGGCCTAGGTTCTTGAACTCTACCCACGGCTCGATCAGGGCGTGGGTACCGAGGAGGATGTCGATCTCACCGTTGATGAGCTCTTCCAGGATTTTCTTACGGGCTTTGCCCTTGATGCTTCCGGAGAGGAAGGCGACCTGAATGCCCAGCCCGTCCACATATTCGGAAATACCTTCGTAGTGTTGGTAGGCGAGGATTTCCGTCGGGGCCATCATGCAGGCCTGGAAACCATTGTCGAGCGCCATCAGCATCGACATGAGGCCGACCATCGTTTTGCCCGACCCCACATCGCCCTGCAGCAGGCGGTTCATCTGCACGCCCCGGCCGAGGTCGGCGCGAATTTCCTTGAGCACCCGCTTCTGCGCCCCGGTAAGCTCGAAGGGGAGTTTGGTACTGAAAAACTTATTGAAGATGGTGCCAATACTCCCGAACTTATAGCCAGCGACCTGGCCTTCGCGCTTCACCTTCAGCTGGAGGAGACGCATTTGGAGGAGGAAGAGCTCCTCGAATTTCATCCGTCGGCGGGCGCCGTCGAGCTGGGCCTGGTTGGGGGGCAGGTGGAGGTTGTAAAGGGCTTTGGCGCGGGGCATCAGCCGCAACTCCTTCATCAGGTAATCGGGGATGATCTCGGGGAGGTCTTCGGGGGTCAGCTGCTCGAAGAGGGCGCGGATGAGCTTGCGGCGGCCCCGGTGATCAAGGCCCCGGCGGTTGAGTTTTTCGGTACTGGAGTAGACGGGCTCGAAGACGGAGGAGTCCGTCGGTGCCCGTTTAGCGAGTTCCATCTCCGGGTGGGTGATGCTCAGCTTGCCGTTGAACTCCAGTACGGGGCCGTAGCAGATGTACTCCTCCCCAACGACGAACATATTCTGAAGCACGTTGATGCCGCGAAACCAAACCAGTTCGAGCGCCGCACCGGATGCATCCCGCAGGCGACCGACCAGCCGCATCGCCCGCCCCTCCCCCTTTACGCTGAGGGTTTTGAGGTGGCCTTTCACTTGTACTGCACCCTCGTTCGGGATGATGTCGATGATGCGGTGAAACTTCGTCCGGTCTACGTACCGAAAAGGATAGGCATGGAGAAGATCGTTGAGGTTACGGATCAGCAACTCCTCCGCCAGTAGGTTGGCTTTCGCCGGGCCGATGCCCTTCAGGTGGGCAACGGAGCGGTCCAGAATAGCGGGCTTGTTGGTTGGCTTGGGCACTTTTGCTGACTTCAAACAAATTTGGGTAAATGTACGGATAAATTATTATGCTGTTGGCAGCTCGGAGGGCTGACATTTCAATTCCCCAGCCCCTTAAACCTCGCCCTGCACCTGCGGCCGCGCCCATATTCGTACCTTACGCCCACAAGCCCGCGCTTTGAGAAAAGAGTTCTACATAAAAAGGTTTTTTGTTGTGTTCTGCCTGCTGTTGCTGGCGGCAGGAACCATGCACGCGCAAGCAGCCGAAGAACTGAAGGCAAAGCGCCAGCGCCTGCAAAAAGAGCTACGGCAAACGAACCAGCGCCTGGCCGCCACCCGGAAACAACGCGGGGCAGCGGTGGGCCAGGCCAGTCTGCTGCGTCAGCAGATCGAGCAACGCACCGAACTGCTGGAAACGCTTTACGCCGAAGCGGACCGCAACGCGACCCGCCTGCACCGCGACTCCAACGTAGTCGTCTCCCTCACCGATGATCTGGAGCGGATGGGCAAAGAATACGGCAGCGCCCTCCGGGCCGCCAACCGCGCCCGCCTTAGCAACGGCTGGCTGGCCTTTATGCTCAACGCCAGCGGTTTCAACGATGCTTTTCGGCGCGGCATTTACCTGCGTCAGTACCGCGATTACCGCCGCCGGCAGGCACGCCTGATTCAGCAAACCCGCGCTTCGCTGAGCGAACGCATCACGGTGCTGGAAGCGCAACGCATTGAGCAAGACTCGCTACTTTACGAGGTCGAAGAGCAAGCTGGAACCCTGCGGGAAGAGTTGGTGATCCAGACGGGCATCGTCAACAAACTTTCCTCCAGCGAAAAAGTGTTGCTCGCCAAAGTCCGTAAGCAACAGCAACAAAGCGAACGCCTGAACCGGGAAATCCGCGCCGCCATCAGCCGGGCCATCGCTCGCGACGAGCGCAAGACAAGAGCCAACCGCAAAGCCGGGGTTGTCGCCTCCAAAACCAGCACCGTAGGGAGGACGATCAATAAACAAAAGGGCAAACTCGGCTGGCCCGTCCGCGGCAAGATTATTCGCCGCTTCGGCACCCAGCCCCACCCGGATGTGCCCTCCGTAAAGATTCAGAACAGCGGCATCGATATTGGTGCCGGCCCCAGCGAAACCGTAGAGGCCATCTTCGCGGGAGAAGTGATCAGCCTCCGGCAAATACCGGGGCTGCACAGCGTGATCATGATTCGCCACGGTGGCTTTTACACCGTTTACTCCAATTTGGAACATCCACGGGTGAAGATGGGCGACCGCGTACAGGCAGGCCAACAACTAGGCCTCACCACTGCCAGTGGAGATGCCCTTCATTTTGAGATATGGAAGGGGAAAACGCCGTTGAATCCGGCTGCTTGGTTGGTACGGTGAGTTAGTACGGTAGTAATGTAGTTGCTACCGCACGGGATAGGCGGCAACAAGGGGTTAGGATTATTTGGATTTAGAGGATTAATGAGGATGCTCATCCTGACAAATCCTTAAAATCCAAATAACCCTAACCCACTCTTGATTGTACCGCACTTAACCAAAAAAGAACGGCCGCACTCCTCCTGTAACGGGAAAAAGCACGGCCACACCAATAAGCATTGAGTAACAAAAAAGGAATAATTCTTTACGCCGTTTGCAGTAAACGTGCTGGCGCGGCGTTTTTCTGTGCCAGTAATTCGGGCGTCAGCGCATCGAAGCGATAGCCGAGGTCGGCGTAGTGCTGGAGCAGACGCGGGAGTACGGCGCGGACGGTTTCTTCGGCCTTGAGGCTATCGTGGAAAACGACGATGCTTCCCGGGCGGGCGTTGCGAACAACGTTGTTGTAGCAGTCTTCGGCGGTCAGCTCCGGATCGAAGTCTCCGGAGAGTACGTCCCACATCACCACTTCGTAGTGGCGGGTGAGGAACTGGGCCTGGGCGGGCTTCAGGCGTCCGTAAGGAGGCCGGAAGAGCGAGCTTTTCACCTGGAGCGCACAGTGCCGAATGTCATGAAAGTAGGGCATATTTTCCGTCTTCCAGCCATCCAGGTGATGCATCGTGTGGTTGCCAACGGTGTGGCCGGCGGCGAGCGTAGCCTCCATCAGTTCGGGATAGCGGCGGGCATTGTTGCCAACACAGAAGAAGGTAGCCTTGGCGTTGAAGGCGGCAAGCTGCTCCTGAATCCAGGGCGTTACCTGCGGGATCGGGCCGTCATCAAAAGTGAAGTAGATAACGGGCGCATCTTTTGGCGAGTCTACCTTCCAGTGGAAACTGGGGAATAGCTTCTGAATTACGCTTGGTGTTTTAATAAGGTACATGTTCGGGATTAAAATTACGGGTTAAATTGTAAGATTACAATGCTTTAAGGAACCGCAGAAGTTGCCCACTGCCTCCCGAAAGGATTTGCATCTTTAGTGCTTATGCTCTGCCTTGATAAATCTAGAAAAAACGTGTCATTACCGGCCCATGAAAACTTCCGGTGTTGGTTCTACCGTTGTGCGTAGAGAAAGGTTTGGGGCGGCTTCTGTGTTTGTGCAAAACGAATCCGCTACCTTTGCCCGCGCTACGGCGGATAAACTATTTAATAAGGAAACGAAATTTTAGTTTATTCCGCTGCCTGCAAAACAAAAATTTGTGTAACCACCCATTCGCTTAATTACAACCCCATGACTCCCGTTCGCGTCCGATTTGCCCCCTCTCCCACCGGCCCATTGCACATTGGTGGTCTGCGCACCGCGCTTTACAACTACCTGCTTGCTCGGCAAACGGGCGGCGTTTTCGTCCTCAGGATAGAAGATACTGACCAAAAACGCTATGTTGAAGGCGCCGAAGAATACATCATGGAGGCGCTCGAATGGTGTGGCATCAGCCCGGACGAAAGTCCACAGAAAGGAGGTAATTACGGTCCCTACCGCCAAAGTGAGCGCCGGGATATTTACGCCGAGTACGTAAAAAAGTTATTGGCCAACGGCTCCGCCTACTACGCCTTCGATTCTGAAAGCGAACTCAACGACCGCCGGGAAGCCGAAAAAGCCGCAGGAAACCACAATTTCCGCTACGACGCCTCTACGCGGATGAGCATGCGCAATAGCCTGAGCTTAAAAAAAGCGGAGGTAGACGAGCTGCTCGCCAGCGCAACGCCCTACGTAGTCCGCTTCCGCATCGACCCCGGCAATACGGTCAACTTCTCCGACACTGTTCGGGAGCAGGTGAGCTTTCAAACTTCCGAGCTGGGTGACCAGGTGCTGATGAAGGCCGATGGCCTCCCAACTTACCACCTGGCCAACATCGTTGACGACCACCTGATGGAGATCACCCACGTCATCCGGGGCGAAGAATGGCTGCCGAGCACCGCCCTGCACGTTCTCCTCTACCGCGCCTTCGGCTGGGAAGACACCATGCCCACTTTCGCCCACCTTCCGCTGCTGCTCAACCCCAACGGGAAAGGAAAGCTGAGCAAGCGCGACGGTGCCAAATTCGGCTTCCCCGTCTTCCCGCTGCGCTACGAAGACAAGCAGAAAGGCGAAGTCGCCGCCGGCTTCCGCGAAGACGGTTTCCTACCCGAAGCCCTCGTCAACTTCCTGGCCTTCCTGGGCTGGAACCCCGGTACGGAGCAGGAAATTTTCTCGCTCGAAGCACTCGTTACTGCCTTCGATCTGGCCCGCATCAATAAAAGCGGTGCCCGCTTCGACATCGAGAAAGGGATGTGGTTCAACCAGCAGTACCTGATTGCTCAGAGCGACGCGCAACTGGCTCCGCAAGTCCTGGCCGAATTCAGCAAGCAAGGCTTCGACATCACCGCTGAAAAAGCCGGGCAGATCGCTGGCTTGCTTAAAGAGCGCGTGCACTTACTGCCCGAATTTTTCAGTAATGGCCGGTACTTCGTTGCGCCCGTCGCTTCCTACGACGAGAAGACCATCCGCAAAAAATGGAAGCCCGACAACCGGGCGAAATTTGATGCCCTGGCCGATATTTTGGCGGGCCACGACGACTGGACCGCCGCCGCCATCAAGGCCGCCGTCGTAGCCTTCATGGAAGCCAACGAGCTTGGGTTTGGGGCCGTACTCCCCATCATCCGCATTGCGCTGAGTGGCTCCGTTAAAGGCCCGGATGCCTTTGAGATGATGGAGGTGATCGGTCAGGAAACCACCGTTGCGCGCTTGCGGGGTGGGTACGACCTGTTTACTTCCGTTAAAGAGGCGTAGTTTTGGGGCGCAGCCGCAGGATGCCAGGTTTGGTTTTCGGCATTGGCTCGTTGGTGGAGGCTGGTACAACAAAGAACACAGATTCGTGACTATATCTCAGCCCGGATGGGGTTGTTTCTCTAGCGAAGGGTTGACCGTATGCCGATATGTACCGATCAGCAGGGCAATCGCAAGCTCCCATGTTTGACACGTTGCCAGGCAGGAAACTCTGTGTAACTCTGTGCCACCTCAGTGTAACTCTGTGTTCCAAAATAGTCGCGCAGCGACCTTGCGATTGCCCTGCACCGGTCAGCGTGTGTATAACAATGGTCCGCTACGGTTTTGAGAAAGGAACTGATTTTGTTTCA
>CAYWMW010000091.1:0-5563 GCA_964458975.1 uncultured Lewinella sp.
TTCCTAGTTCCTAATTCCCTATCTTGCCCATCTAACCCAGCCTTCCACCACCCATGCTATCCGCCCTAAAGCGCGATCTAAAAAAACTTGTAGCTGAACTTCGCTTTGTTAAGCTCTTCAGGGAGCTGACCAATACCGTGTTGTCTTCCAACCGGCCGGTCTACGATCAGGCCGTCGCATTGCGGGCGCAGTACCAGGACCTGGAGTGATTGCCCTGGAGCGAGCTGCCTCCGGCAGTAAGACCGGTGTGACTCGCCTCCGGCGAGGAACTGCTCCCTACCGGAGTTGGGTCGTTCTGGTCTCGCTGCCGGAGGCAGCTCGCTCTAGCTAGACCAACCCATCCTTAGCCAAAGCCTTCTGCAAATTATCCAACACCCCATTCACAAACTCCCGACTCTTATCGGTGGAGTAGGTCTTGGAGATGTCAACGTATTCGTTCATGGTTACCTCAGGGGCGATCTTTGGAAACTGGAGGAACTCGCCCATCGCCATCTTGATCAGGATCATGTCGATGATGGCCACCCGGTCGGCATCCCAGTTCTGGAGTACGGTTTTGATGCGGGTGAGCAATTGCTCGTCGGCATCGATGACGAATTTGAGCAACGGGCGGCCGAAGTCTACGATGGATTCGCCGTGAGACTCGTAAGTGGCGTAGAAGTTGTGCTCCAGCGGAGCCGCCTTGATGGTCTTCTTGACGGCACCGATGACGAGGCTCTTGTCTTCCTTCCAGAGCGGGAAGTGATCTTCGACCATGTTCAGGAAAAGCTCGTGGCCCTGGAGCCATTTGTAGAGCTTCAGTAGCAGGGCGATGGTGGGCTCGCGGCCCATGTCGTCTTCAGTGAGGTAGTTCTTGAACTCAACGGTCTGGATGAACTCGCGGTAAAGGGATTGTACCTGGTCGGCATCCACCATGCTGCGCACGCCGTATTCGTCGTACTTTCGGGAGAGCTCGGTATTGTCGGACAGGGAGCGGACGGAAGGGTTGTCAGCCAGGATCGCCTTAAAAGTCTTGTCCTGCGCCGTTGGGCGCAGCTTCGCCCGCCGCGTAGCCACATCGTGCTTGCTGTATTCACACACCCGCTGGAGGATAAGAATATTGAGTAGGTAAAGCTGAAAAGAGTTGCGAACGAAGCCCATCAGGAGTGAATCGTACGCTTTGGGGCTAACGAATTCCTGCCGCTGACCGGCGTAAAGAACCTGCATGATTTTGATGCGAACGTTGCGGCGACTGAGCATAAGAAGGGCGAATTTTCAATGAGAAATCACGGTTATGACGCGATAGCGGGTGCAAAGCAACGAAAAAAAATTAGCATTCAGCATTTAGTGTTTAGCATTTAGCCCTGGTCTGATCTTGCAGCGGGCTAAATGCTAATCACTAAATGCTAAAACCTGACTTATTTAACCTCCTCCATCTCCCCAAATGAAGGCAATTTAGTGTGGTGCCATTTTTTGAGAATCATCCCATCCTTCATCAATACAACGCCGGGGTTGGAGCGGATGATGGTCTTGAGCATGATGTCGTCTCCGTACCAGAAAGGGTAGGTGATGCCGGCGGTTTTGGCGAAGTCGGCTACGGTGGTTTCATCGTTGAACTTGGTGAGGGCAACAACTTTGTGGCCCGCCGCCAGGGCATCGGTCATGACGGGCTGGATGTCTTCCGTCCAGTCGGCGACGTAGCTGGATTTCCAGTTGCCTTTATCGCCCTTGAGCTTGAAGGCAACGACGAGGAAGGTGTAGCCTTTGTCTGCCAGCATGGCGGGGATGGGGTCGTCTCCGGTAGCGTCCTGCATCTCGAAGTCACTGATTTTGGTTGGTTCGATGGCGGGCTCGGAGACGAGCTGGTTGTACTCCCACTCGCTCTCAGGGTAGTCTTTGTAGACCTTGAGGAATTCGGCGGTGGTCAGTTCCTTTACCGTTCCGTCAGCTTTGTTGACCATTTTGTAACCCAGGGTTGTAACGGCGGATTGAGCGTCCATCTCAGCCTGCTTCACGGCGGCAACGTCGGTATTCTCTTTGAAGGGGCGGAAATCTTGCCCGGGGATGTTCCAGACGTAGTTGCTCATGCAGTAGACCAGGGTACCAGCGGTGAGGATGGCGATAGCGATGGTGCGGGCGGATGGGGCTTCCATTTTGCCCATCTTCGGAAAGCCAACTCCGTAGAGCGCACCGGTGACAACGGGAATGAAAGAGCCCATCAACAAGCCAGCCGGAGCCGTAAGTACGCCGGAGGTAACGGCCGTTTCCTTCCCGTCCAGCTGGTGCATCTTTTTACTGGCAAATAGGAAGATGAAGGCGGGCACCATCAGCGCAACGTCCTTCAGGAAGCTGGTGAAGGGTTCCAGCTTTACGAAGTCACCGAAGCAACCACAGTCGGTTACCTTCATGTTGGTCTCCGCAAACGGCACCCAGGCATCGAAGGCGAAGAAGTTGACACCAGAAGGCACGTAACCCGTCAGGAAGGTAAAGCCAGTCAGTACGGTAAAGAAAATCACAATGATGAAGAACAGCCAGCTCGTCAGCTTCGGCCGGAAGCCGATGATGAGCGCCAGGCCCAGAATGATCTCCAGCACGATCATGAACACCGAGAAACCAACGGCGTATTCCGCCATGAACGGAAACATCGGGGCCAGAAAGCTGAGGGCAGAGTCCGCAAAAGTAGATTCAAACTCCGCAAAGTATTGCTCCATCTTATACGCCGTACCAAGTGGGTCTACAGCTTTTACGTATCCGGAGAAGAGGAACAGCGCGCCCGTCCAGTTCTGCAGGAAGCTTACCAGCAGGCTTTCTTTATACTTCAGCCAAAAATAAGTAACGCCGGTAAGCGAAACGGCGGCGAGGGTAATGATCAGGAGAATATCAGTCAGCGTCATAGCAGTATACCTTTTCTGTTTGGATGGGGCGAAGGTACTACGCGTGGGGCGTTGGGTGGTTTAGTTGGGTTTGTCAATGGCTTGTTAAGTCGGTTATCAGTTGTCGGTTGTCAGCCGGGACAACCGACAACCGACAACCGCCCTTACCTCGGCCCAACCGCCCCGTTCAACTGCGCCGACACAACATCCTCATCCTGCCGCAAAAAAGTCAACAATTCTTCTGCGGCCATGATGTTGGGATCGGCGGTGATGACGTAGTAGGGGCTGTTGGGGGATATTCGGTTTTTAACCTGAACGTTCTGCTTGCCGTAGGCAATGACCCAGGCGGTGGCAATGATGCCTTCCCTGAGCTGAACGATAATTTCCTGGCGTTCCTGCTGGGCGACGGGGCGTGCTTTAACGCCAATGATGGTGTCAGACACCTGGCGGTAGTTGGGCAGGTGGGCCAGGTCGTGTAGTTTGTTGCTCAGTAGTGATAGTTCGGGTGGTTCTGAATCCTTAAAGGAGGTCTCGTACTCAGTGCCGTCAGCATCGTAGTAGATGACCCTGATGGTGGCGGCATCAGCGATCTGGCCCCGGAAGCTACGGGGGTAGTTGGGGAAGTCTGCACGGGCGAAGCTGTCCAGCAGGCTGGTGACGCGGCGGCGGTCGATGCTTTTCTCCCAGGTGCCGGGCCTGTCGGTGAAGCGTTTGCCTTCAAAGACGAGCAGGCCGTTGTCGTAAACGTTCAGTGCGTAGACTTCACAGCGGCCGTAGCAACTGCCCCGGCTGTAGCGCACCCGGAGGTCGTACTTATCGGCCCGGTCGGCCTGGGGGCCGAGTAGTGCGGCGGGGTCGCAGGAGGTGCTGAGGAAGATGGTCAGGGTGGCAAGGATGGTTAGTAGGATGATTTGTTTCATGGGTTAATATTGGACATGTGTAGATTTAAATACTAGTCGAGACAGTGTTGGTCGCTATAACCCAACCCTTTACCCTTCATCGCACCCGCGGCCGCGCCCTAAAAAGCTTTAGTACTCAAAGACAGAGATCAGCAGTTCGGTCCGCCGGTTTTTCTGCAAATCGGCCTGGGTGATGCCGTTGGTGACGGGGTCGTAGAAGCCCTTGCCCGCAATGGTGAGTTTGCGGGGAGACAGGCCGAAGTTGATGAGTTGGGTGGCAACGTTGATGGCCTTGTCGGAGCTGTCTTCGTAGGCGCGCAGGGCGTTGCCGCCGCTGTTGTCCGCATGGCCGACGACCAGGATTTCGGCGGATGGGTGGCTCCGTAACGCACCGGCGATGCTGCGCAGCAGGCTCTGCCCGGCGGGGTTGATGGTATAGCCATCCGAAGAGAGCAAGGACTCGCCGAGAGTGACGCGGAGTTTATCCGATCCCTCCGCCTCCATATTCTGGGCGGAAACCGGGTAGCGCGCCAAAATTTGGCTCAGGTCACTCTGGATTTCGTTGATCCGCAATGCCGCGTTTTGTTGAGCCGACAGGGCCGGGCGCGCGGCGTTGGAGCCGTAGGCTTGCGGGGTGGAGGAAGTGGAAGAATAGGTGCCGGGCGCTTCGCCCGCCGTTTGGTAATCGGACTCAACCCGTGCGATGGCAGCTTCCCGCGCAGCCAGGTTGGCTTCGAGTTGGCGGAGCTCATCCTCCCGCTGGCCGAGGGCGGTGGTGCGTTCGGCGAGGCTCTGCTGCAGGCCGCTCACCTTGTCTCCGCTGGTGCTGAGCATTTGCTGGCTCTGGCCGAGCAGCTCTTCGTAACGTACTTGTAGCGACTGATAGCTCTGGTTCAGGGCAACGTTGGTGGCCGTCAGCGATTCTACCTGACGGATGCGTTGCTTCAGTTCGTTGCCCGTCAGGTCAACTTCGTCGTAGGAAGAGATGGCGCGCTGGTCGTTGAGGCTGTCGGCAAGGGTAGCCTGGTTGCGGTAGTAATTGCGCTCCGTTTCCAGGGCGGCGTACTGGTCTTTGGGTACGCAGGCGGTGAAGGCCAGGGCCATCAGGAGGGAGGCGATGAGAAGCTGTTTCATTGGTGTCCGGTTGTAAGTTGGTAAGGTTTTCCTTATTTCTGAGCCTAAAAGTAGGATAATTCAACGATGTTTGCCGCGAATTCAAATTTCGGCGGCGATGCAATTACCTTTGCTCCCCGCAAAAGTATCCCCCAAAATGATGAAATACCTGATATTCCTCAGCCTTTTAGTAAGTACGTTTGGCTGTAATAGCAGCACGGCCAGCACGCAGCAGAAAGGGGAAGCCGTAGTTGGCAAAGTAAATCCTCGTACGCCCCTGCGCCAGGAAAACGACGTGACCGATAAGAAGGCCGGTTCGCTGGTGATGCGGATGGGCGACGCGAAGGCCAAAAAGGGAGACCTCGTTTGCCTGCCGGTGGAGGCCTCCGGCTTCAAAAACCTGATCGGGCTACAGTACACGATGCGTTTCGACAGTGCGGCGCTGGAGTACAAATCCATCCGGGGCACGACCCTGCCGGGGTACGGACCGCAAAACTTTGGCGTGCGCTTTGCCGAGCGGGGCGTCGTCTCCACGCTCTGGACCGATCCGAGCCTGAAGGGCATCACCAAAGCCGACAACTACAAGATGTTCGAAATCTGCTTCACCAACCTTCAGGAAAAAGGCGAAGAAACGGAGGTCCGCTTCTCCGACGGGCCTACTGCTTTTGAGGTCGTCCGGGCGGATATGGGGGAGTTGCGCTT